>DATBMP010000071.1:0-14802 GCA_036554845.1 Pyrinomonadaceae bacterium | reverse complement strand
CTTCAAAGCCTAACGTGATCGCGCCAAGGTTGTTGATGTATTCCAGCAGAGTTCCATCGATCTGTTCTTCGAGACCCAGGACAATGGTTACAGGGAACGTCAAAGCAAAGCGGCGGTTGCGGAGTGTATCGCCAACCGTGGCAAATGGCTTTCCTTCAGCCGAGGTCGTGTGCAGATCGAGGAAGTAAATCTCGCCGCGAGCTCGCCTAACGACCTCCTTCAAAACCATCAATAATTCGCCTTGTTCGAGAAGCTCTGATTTCTCTGGACCATCACCTGAATCGCTCAAGCGAACATTCTCACTGGTCCATTGCCGGTTCAAATCGGCATCGATGTAGCGAGCTTTTGACTTTAGCGCGCGTGTGTTTCCTCTCAGTAGAACTATCTCGCCACGCAACTCGTGTCGCATTTCTTGAAGACGCGGCAACACCCGCTGCGCCGCGAGCACACCGGCTGGTTCATTCCCGTGAATGCCGCCGACGATTATCAGCGTAGGACCGCGGTGACGTCCGCGAATGGCGGCGATTTCGTGTCCTTCTGTGTTCGCGACCTGTGCGACAGCTTCTAACTGGGCGGTTGAAATCATAAATGTTGCTCCGGTGTCTCTTCTGGCGGCGCAACCGCGGTGAAGTCAACTTCGAATCGATGTGCGTAGCTTGAGAGGAGATCTGTTACTCGCTCATAGCGAGGCGAGCTGACGACCAGTCCGACATGCCAGGGCTTGTTCACGCGATGGACGATCTCAGTGTCAACATATCGATCCGTACACGGATGTTCCTGGCGGGCCAACGAGATAGCCAGGCCGCTGTAATCCCGACGAACCGGAGGAAGGCGATAGGGCCGCTCTGATGTGGCAATTTCGATTCCGGCCCACTCGCGCCAGAGATTGATATCAGTCGCAGCGGCGACAGTATCTGCAGTACAAGCACCGCCGACTCGAGCTGCAACTTCGAGAAAGTAAAATTGATCGGCTTTTTCTAGCCTTGAATTATTTGCCGATGAGACGTCAGCGATACCGTGAACTTGATTGGACTCTTCACTGCGAATGAATTCGGCATGAGTCACGCCACGCTCAAACCCAAACGCAGTCAGCAGTCTCTTGTTCAGCTCGAGCAGATCACTTTGTTCACACGAACCGTGCTTCACCGTGTGTGAAAGGTTCACTCCCCCAAAATGTGAAACATCGAACGGCGGTGTGCCGTAACGCTCGACACTAGCAAAGCGTATCTCGCCGCCCGTCACCAATGAATCGACGTGGTACACGCTACCGGGAATGTAGCGTTCAAGCAGGTGGAAACTGGCCTTCTCGTGGAACGGCTCGCGCGCATCGAGCTCGGCAATCGCATGCCACACCTCGTCGGATCGGTAGAGCTTTTTTATGCCCATCGCCGAGGCGCCGATGCGAGGCTTCAGCATCCACGGGGGAGGCACTCGCCTCATGAATTCGTCAATAGCCTCGAAATTGATCAAAGGAGCAAACTCAGCTTGCGGAATTCCGACATCGCGAGCCTTTGCCCGCATTGCCAGCTTGTCCTGAAAGCAGCGCGCGGTAGTGCTGCCCATGCCAGGCACACAAAGGTGCTCGCGGATGTGCGCGGCGGTCACGATGTCATACTCTTCAAGCGCCACCACGCGCGAGATCTGTCGATAACGGGCCACGTGGTTCGCGGCAGCAAGATACGACTGGACTGTCGTTTTACCTGGAATGGCAATGACATCGTCGAGTGAATCGCGCGCCCAGTCTTTAGACAACAGTTTTTCTCTTGTCAGCAGCACAACACCAGCGCCTTGCCGCTTACACTCGCGTATAAAATCGTTGCCCTTGAAGAAACTGGCAATGCAGAGAATAGTGGGCTCGTTTGAATCGGACATGGCGACTCATGAAAGAGTGCAAAGGACATGCCTCTTAGTCTAACAATGGAATGCTCCCAACTCAGGCAAAGTTATTTGAGGAAACTTTCGCTGTTATTGCGTGGAAACTCGCACGCGTTTTGTTCACACCGGGCCGCGGCTGAGTGAGAAAAGAGGCTGGCGAGTTAGGTTAGCCATAAAACAGATCACGGCATCGGGGTAACCGCGGCTTTGCACAAAAGTTTTCGTGCCAACCAATACTTGCGAGTAGTGACTGACCTCTCATTCACACCGGGCTTCTGCCCGGTGCAGACGGACGAGAATCCTGGTCACCGCTTCAACGGAATCAACTTACTTGACGCATCTGTTTGGCTTCCGGAGGAGCGAGATGTTTGTAGTTGGAGCGCGACACCGCACGCGCGCTCCAGAGGAGCGCAATTGACAAATGACGGGAAACATTGCGCTCCTGGTGGAGCGACGGTGTCCGTGGGAGCGATGGTGTTCGAGTGTTCACGGGCTATAAACATCTCGCTCCACCTGAGCAGACGCAACGAAAACAAACTCCGGCACGTGCGATGCTGATTCATTTATGCTTGTACTTGTTCATTTTTCGAAACGCAGCGAAGACTAACCACGTTTGAACAGAGCAATGCGCGACAGACTAATCGCAGAGTACCACCAGATGTTGGCTGCGGATGAGAGCCTTACCGGCCCGTTCTTAGCGGGACTGAAAGAAACTATGCGCTCTCGACTTCTGCTCTATGGCGAGCGGGAGATAGGAGTCGCCCTTCGTCCTCACTTACTCACTCGCACTCAATACAATCTCCTTGCAAGATCGGCAGAGGTCGTCGCCGGGGCAATCAACAAGATCGCTGCCGGTCTGCTCACCGAACCATCCAGAATGAAATCGATTGGACTCACTGATCGTGAGATCCGGCTCGCGCTTGTCGATCCAAAGTACTCAACAGCAGCAATGACAACGCGCCTTGATGCTTTCGTTTATGGAGAAGAGATCAAGTTTGTCGAATACAACGCCGAGAATCCTTCGAGTCTTTCAGATCAGGCAGGACTCAACGATGTGCTTCTTGAAGTTGGCGCCATGAGGGCGATGGCAGAACGCTACAGGCTTAAGCAGTTCTCGCCAGTCGAATCTTTGTTCAAAGCGCTCCTCGATGCCTTCCGAGATTGGGGTGGAGTCGGCGCGCCGAATATCGCCATTCTTGACTGGGACGGACTACCGACTGCCCACGAGTTCGTTTTGCTGCGCGACTTTTTCGATGCTCGCGGTGTTCCGACCATCGTTTGCTCTCCAGAGCAGCTTGAATATGAGAACGGTAGACTTCGCTGCGGAAGCTTCCCAATCGATCTCGTCTATAAGCGTGTCGTTATTCACGAATTGCTGGCGCGTTGCGACGATGCGCATCCGCTTATTAGCGCTTATGTTGCCGGCAATGTCTGCCTGGTAAATTCTTTCCGCTGCAAGATGCTTCACAAGAAGGCGGCGTTTGAATGGCTGACAGGCGAAGCACATGCGAGCTGGTTCACATCTGGAGAAAAGGAGATCATCCAACGCACCGTCCCATGGACGAGGCGCGTTGCGCAGAGAAAGACGGATCACCGGGGGCGACAGGTAGATTTGATTGAATACGTCCGAAAGAATCGTCGAACATTTATCTTAAAGCCCAACGACGATTACGGAGGACGCGGCATCTCGTTTGGCGATCGGGCAACAGCATCTGAGTGGGAACAAGCCCTTTCGGATGCACTCGCGGGCGACTATGTAGTTCAGGAGAAGATCGAACTACAGACAGAAGTCTTCCCGATCTTTGATAAGAACGGCTGGGCCTTGCAGCCGATGTACGTTGATACGAACCCGTTTCTTTTTGGGGGGCGGGTGGAGGGTGGGATGGTGCGCCTTTCCGACTCGCCTGTCGTCAATGTAACGTCAGGTGGCGGCGAGACCGGCTTTTTCGTTATCGAAGGACAAACACCGCGCAGTGAACTCTGATCTCCTTGTCGGTTTTCACTCATCGTCAGTGGTCAAGAATCAGCAAACGAAAGTCACCGGGGTGCATAGGGATCAGTCAGTACAGCGTTCAGATTTTGCGTGAGTCATACGCCCAATGCAGTAGCGCTTGTCGCTGTCGAGGACGGCACTCGGCTTCTTTGCGAGGACAGTGCTTCTCAATTTGAGCGATGTGACGACGCATTGCACGCCAACGTCTGATTTGCCGTTCGTCATCCGGACAGCGCCGTCCCATGTAATAGCGGCAATACCATTGAAACCACCCGCGCGGATCTTCGTGGTAGATCCATCCCTTTCTTTTCCAGACTGAGAGTGGCTGCGACGCATTTACTCCAAAGTAATTCAGTTTGGGATTGTGACGCTCTGAAGACAACTTCGCTCTTCGGAACCAGGAAGTTGGAAACTCGTTTGCGCAGTCAGTCATGTACTTCCCGCCGAACACTCCAAGTTCCAACATCTCTTTTGGAGTTAACTCCGGGCGAAAGTCGGGATGAAAATTCCGGCCGATTGGTTCCGTACAAAAGTAGACGTAACCAGACTGCATGAGGTCGTTAACTTCTATGCGACGTCTTCTCATCAGCGCTGATGAACTATTCCTTTCTGGGCCGCTCTCGAAACAGCATCTTCCTTTGTACGTTAACCAGCCAGCCTTCGAACGATCTTTTACTTTTCTCGATTCGATTCCGCGACTCATTCTACCTTTCAGTGAGTAATTCTTCGCATGCACCGATTGATATTCCGCACAATGGTTGCTTTTAGTTGCAGCTTTCCTCGACACATGCAACTCGGCACAGTCGTTGCTCTGGTAACTGTTTTGTCAGTACCGGCACGCAGAAATATTGATCTGCCATGAGAGAGTTGGGAAAAGAGGGTTAGAGTAGCGAAATGCCAATTGCGATTGCCAATTGCCCATTTTTACAATGGTATCAATCGTCAAACATCAATCGGAAAGGCAATGTAAAGGAGTCGTTGATGCCTATTCAGATCGGTCAAAAGCCGGAAAGTGATTTTCGCAATCCACTGGGTTTGCTGAGTGACTGTCATCGTCGTATCGAGCGTTTTCTCGATGGCTTGATTGCCATTTCAGAGACCGCGCAGGGAAGCAAACTCAACGAGCAGCAGAGCAAGGATCTTGAAGTTGGGCTGCGCTATTTCCGGGAAGCTGCGCCGAAACACACTCTCGACGAAGAGGAGTCACTGTTTCCTCGTCTCAGAGAGAAAGAGGGCGATGATCATCAGGCGACTTTTCAATTGCTCGACAGTCTGCACGCTGAACATGCTGAGGCAGACTTAAAACACCAACACGTTGATGAACTGGGACGCGCCTGGCTCGCAAACAACAGTCTTTCTCGCGAGGACAGCCAGACACTCACGAGTTTGTTGAAAGAGTTGCGGGCCACATACGAAAAGCACATCGCACTTGAAGATAACGAACTGTTTCCCCGGGCAGGCAAGGTCCTTGATCGTTCTGAGTTAGAGGCAATCGCTAAAGAGATGGCGGTTCGGCGCGGTCTTTTCACGATGGAGACGGAGTTGTGAACAGCTTCAAAGATCTGCTGGTGTTGCATCAGGAACTGGATGAGATGTTCTTTGAACACCAACGGGCCCTGTTGCAGATGGATCTCGGTCGGGCCTCCACCTGGCTTGAAAGATATGAAACCGAGCTTCTGGAACACATTCGCGATGAAGAGGAGTTGATGATTCCAATCTATCGCGAGCTGGTAGAAGCGCCGGTTGGCGGTGCGGCGGAGATCTTTGTCGGAGAACACGAGAAGCTGCGCCAATTCCTTGTTTTGTTCAGGGAAGGGTTAACGAGACTCGCCGCAGCCGAGGACCTTGAACGGGGCGTGCTCTTCTTGTTGGATTCGCAGCATCTCTTCAAACGACTGTTGGTCCATCACGACGCCCGAGAACGAAAGTATCTTTACCCCCTTCTCGATCAAGTGACGACCGAAACGGATCGAGCAACTGTGTTTCAGAAGTTGAGACGCGCCGCGACGAGTGAAGTGGTGACTTGACAGGTGCGATTGATGATCATGAAAGACGACAAACCCCCAAGAGACTCGATCACTCCCGAAATGGTCCTGCCGGAAATGGTGGCACTCTACCCGGCTACGCGAGCCGTGTTGGACCAGTATGGTCTGCATGGGTGTGGTGGACCACAGGGACCGCGCGAACAAATTGGCTGGTTCGCGCGACTGCATGGCGTGCCAATAGATCAACTGCTCAAAGAACTTAACCAGGCCGCAACACAACCGGGAGCAGCACCAGCCGAATTCGCACCTTCACTGGCAGACACGATCTACCGACCTTTTTTTCTCGCGGGACTCGCGACGGTAATGACGCTCGGGTGTGTCTGGGGCGCCATCAATCTTCTGACTGTGGGCTTGAACCAGAATTTTCGCGCAGTGAGTTATTCCTGGGTGTTGGCCCACGGACACGCAATGGTCTTTGGTTTCGTCGGCTTCTTCATCATGGGGTTTGCCTATCAAGCGTTTCCGCGATTCAAACACACGACTCTTTGGAGGCCGAAACTCGCTTTCACGGCTTTGCCACTGATGATTGCCGGGATCCTTGCGCAAACCGCGGCTCACTTGATGTCACCGCCATCTTTGTCGTTGGAGATTGTGGCGGCGTCAATTCAAGGTATTGCGATTGTGATCTTCGCCATCGCGATCATTATGACGGCGCATCGCTCGGGAAAAGCTGAGAATTACGATCGATTCGTCTATGCCGCCCTGGGTTGGTTCCTGTTAGCAGCGATAGCGAATCCGGTGATCTTTAAGTTGTTTGAGCTCCCGGGTGACCGGAACCAGCTGCTCTTCAACCTCGCCACTTTCAACATCCCTTATCGCGACGTGCAACTGCTGGGCATTGCGGCAGTGATGATCCTTGGAGTGTCGATCCGGCTGCTGCCGCACGCATATGGAATGCGCGAACCGTCTCGCGCGTGGCAATCATTTATGTTTTGGGGAGTAAACGGATCGATCTTCGCAGGCGTGATTCTGTTCATCGTTGGGATGACAACTCAAAACTACTGGCTCTTGATGATCCAGTGGCTGACCACTCTAGTTTTGTTGGCAGTAGCGGTGGGTACGCCAAAGCAGTTTCGGTTGTTTGGCGCAGTACCCGAGAACGAACGCGATCGTGGCTTGAAGTTCATTCGGATGGCCTACGTTTGGTTCATTCTGGCTGCTGTAATGTTGGTCTTCACCCCAATCTACAATCTAATGATCTACAGGCCACTGACAGGAGCGTATGCGCCGTTCTCCCACGCTTACTTCGGAGCTTATCGGCACGCACTGACGGTGGGCTTCATCATGATGATGATCGTGGGGGTGTCGAGCAAAGTTGTGCCGACGCTTTCAGGGGTTGACGTGCGACGAGCCAACTCTTTGTGGCCCACGTTTGTACTCTTAAACGTGGGGAACCTTACGCGTGTCTCCAGCCAGATCGCGACTGACTTCTCTCCGTCGGCCTATTCGATTATGGGCTTCTCTGGTTTTATTGAAGTGGTCGGGCTGTCTCTTTGGGGTTATGAGTTGTTGTCGAACATGCGAGCCGGCAAGAGGCTCGAACGAGAGGCTCCGGCTCACGCTGGTCCGGTGAAAAGTTTTGAGATTACGCCCAATACCAAAGTCGCAGATGTGCTCGCGCATTACCCGCAGTCACTTCAAGTGTTTCTGCGTCACGGTTTTGGTCCATTGGCGAACCCCGTGCTGCGCAAGACCATGGCCCGCGTAGTTACGATTGAGCAAGCTTGCCGCCGCGAGGGCGTTGATTTGGTGGAGTTACTTGAGGAACTTCAGTTGATCGAGTTCTCTGCAAAACAGACGAACTCGGAAGTAGTCGTACCCATCTCACGAATCGCACCTTCGCATTAGGGTAGTTCTGACCCTTTGGCTGTGGGCATAACTGACTCAAATCAACCGGGCGTGTTCCGCCCGCCGAATCGCTTCCAGCCTTGTGTGGGCATCGAGTTTACGCAGGATGTGTTGGACGTGATTGTTGACTGTTGTGCGGCTGATGTGCAGTTCTGCGGCGATGCTTGAGGTTGTTCCACCTCTTCCTAACAGGCGAAGTATCTCGAGTTCACGATCAGTCAATTCGGCTTCCTTCCCAACCGTACGCGTAGAAGAGATTAAAGTGACTGCTTCCTCAACCGGCACATTCGTATTACTCACCACGAAATCCTGCATCATAATCTCGAGGCGCTTTCGCAAATCGATGTTCCGGAGGATGTGCAAAGCGTAAGGATTGGTTGAGGATCCATTCTCAGCAACCACAACCGAGACGTTGCACCATTGCCTGCCGCGTGCAGTGTTAGTCAGGAGATCAAAGTTCCCGATCGGATTCCGGTTCGCTACGGCCTGCCTGATAGTGCAATCCTCAGAACAAACTGAACCGCATTCATCTGTGCCCTGCAAGATCTCTCCGCACGGCCGACCCACCGCCTCACGGGCCGGAAGATCGAACAACGCTTCTGCGGCCTGATTCCACGCCACTACCAGTCCCTCGCTATCGACGACAAAAGCCGGGTCCGACGTGCTCTCAGCCATTCGCTTTATCTCTTCCGACCGCATCTCGCACTCCCTAATCAGATAAATGATGGAAAGTGATTATTGTCGCTGCCGCCTGAGATGGCAATCATCATACCGGACAAAAAGGTACGTTAGGTTTCTTGACCCACGATGATCTTCTCAAAGGCAACAGGGTACGGGATCAAAGCGTTGGCCTACATGGCTAGCCAGCCCGAACGCGGCTTGTTTGGCCTACAGGAGATTGCTGAACACGAAAATATTCCACCCGCCTACCTCCGCAAGGTTTTGGGCGAGCTGCGACGTCACCGGTACCTGCGCTCCGTCAAGGGAATTCACGGTGGATACGCCCTGGGACGGGCGGCTGAGGCCATCACGCTTTGGGAAGTTTTCAGCCTGCTGGAGGCTGACCCGTACATGGACATGTGCATCCTGGGAAACAAGGTTTGCTCGCCTGAATCCTATTGCGCATTTCATGACGACTGGCAACGCGTTCGGAAAGAGTTAGTCACACTCCTTCAAAGCCGGACGATTGCTGAGGCCGCGGCCGACATCTTGAAGCCTAGAGAGTTGGGGAATACTCCGCAAAACGAAGCTGGGGCTGGGAAATATGACGAGTCCCTGAAGGACGAGAATGATGGGAACTGGAACCCCGCATAGTCTGCCAAATGTGCTGCTGAAAATCGCTGCACTTGTCTCAATCGCTCTCGCGTTCGACGCAAGCGTGCAGGCCCAGTCGGCTGCGGAGGGACAGACTCTTTTTGAGAGCAGGTGTTACAGCTGCCACAACATCGGCAGCGGCGACAAGCAGGGCCCCGATCTGAAAGGTGTAACCACACGCCGTACCAAAGAATGGCTACACGATTTCATCAACGCACCAGCCGCAATGAACGCGAAAGGTGACCCGGTTGCGAACCAACTATTCAAACAGTTTCCGACAGTCATGCCAGATCAAGGGCTGACTCCCACCCAAATCGATTCCATCCTCGCGATGATTAACGAGCTGACAAACTCGAACCAGATCTTTGTACCTGCAGGCGCAAAGCTAAGCAGGGAAATTGTTCCTGGTGATGTAGACGCCGGGTGGCAGTACTTCACTGGTGGGTCGCGATTACAAAACGGCGGACCATCATGCATTTCGTGTCACTCAATTAAAGGAGTCGGAGTTTTCGGCGGGGGCACCCTGGGACCCGACCTTACGGGAGTAAACATCAGGTATCGCGACCCTGAGTTGATTTCGATTCTCCAGAATCCAAACTTTCCGACGATGCAGACAGTGTTTGGTACTCACAGCCTCAACAATGAAGAGATCGTCCAACTCTTCGCACTGTTTCAAAGCGCAAAGTTAGCAAATCCGTCGCAGCCAAACTCGGTAGCAGTAACTGCAATTGATCCCAAGTTTTTTGTGATCGGTGTCGCGTCGATGTTGCTGGTTCTGGCTCTGTTGCATGCAGCCTGGAGAAACCGACTTCGAGGTGTGCGCGAAGAGTTGGTGAGGAGGGCAAAGCAGTGAACTGGATCAAAGATTTGATCAGTCCTGAAACGCGTTCGTGGGAAGAGTTCTATCGCAACCGCTGGCAGCACGACAAAGTGATCCGTTCTACACACGGAGTCAATTGCACCGGCGGTTGCAGTTGGGACATCTACGTGAAGCAGGGAATCGTGACGTGGGAGATGCAGGCGCTCGATTATCCGCTGCTCGAAGATGGGCTTCCGCCATACGAACCGCGCGGATGTCAACGCGGCATCTCTTACTCCTGGTATCTCTACAGTCCCATTCGTGTGAAGTACCCGTACATTCGGGGTGCGTTGCTGGATCTGTGGCGAGAGGCGAAAGGAATTCACGACGATCCAGTTGATGCCTGGCAATCAATCGTCGACAACAAGGAATCGCGCGCGCGATATCAGCGAGCTCGCGGCAAGGGTGGCTTTCGGCGCGCAAGCTGGGAAGAACTACAGGAACTGATCGCGGCTGCGTCTATTCACACGATCAAAAAGCACGGTTCGGATCGCATAGTCGGCTTCTCGCCCATTCCCGCCATGTCGTTTCTGAGTTATGGCGGAGGCTCACGCTTCCTGCAATTACTCGGTGGAGTAAATCTTAGCTTCTATGATTGGTATTGCGATCTTCCTCCAGCGTCTCCCGAGATCTGGGGCGAGCAAACTGATGTGGCGGAAAGCGCCGACTGGTACAACTCAAAGCTGATCGCCGTGATGGGGTCAAACCTCAACATGACGCGCACCCCCGACTGCCACTTCGCCGCAGAGTCACGACACAACGGCACGAAGATGGTCGTGCTCGCCCCTGACTTCAGCCAGGTTTCGAAATACTCCGACCAGTGGATTCCTCTCAATGCTGGTCAGGACGGCGCTTACTGGATGGCGGTAAATCACGTCATCCTTAAAGAGTTTCATCACGAGAAGCAGACTCCGTATTTTCTCAACTACCTGAAGAGATACACCGACTCGCCATTTCTCGTTCGATTGGAAAAAAAGGGTGAAGCGTACACAGCAGGTCGGCTACTCCGCGCCAACAAACTTGCGCGTTATGCCCAGGAAGAGCATGGAGACTGGAAATTCCTCGTGTTCGACTCCTTATCAAACGAACCACGCATGTCTGGTGGTTCAGCGGGCCATCGGTGGGCCAAAACGCAAGGCAAGTGGAATTTGGAACCGAAAGATCCGACCGATGGATCACTAATCTCGCCGGTACTCAGTTTCATTGAGGGTCATTCTCATTACGTCGACGTCAACATAGAAGAGTTCGGTTCCGACAAGGTGTTTGCTCGAGGCGTCCCAGCCAAGTGGGTCGAAACTTCGGAAGGCGAGGTGCTCGTTACCACGGTCTACGATCTGATGATGGCGCAGTTTGGCGTCGATCGCGGACTCGGTGGTGAATACCCATCTGACTATAACGACGAGAACCAATCGTACACGCCGGCGTGGCAGGAAAGATGGACCGGTGTCAGTCGAGAAACTGTAATTAAGTTTGCGCGTGAGTGGGCTTCAACTGCCGAGAAAACTGAAGGCAAGTGCTCGGTGATTATCGGCGCCGGAGTCAACCACTGGTATCACAACAACCTCATGTACCGCTCGGCGATCACCGCGCTGATGCTGTGTGGTTGCGTAGGAAAAAATGGAGGCGGCCTGAATCATTACGTGGGACAGGAGAAACTTGCGCCCGTCGCCGCCTGGTCCAACATCGCTTTCGCGAAAGATTGGATGCCACCCTCGCGTCTGCAGAATGCGCCGTCGTGGCACTACGTTCACAGCGAACAGTGGCGGTACGAACGCGAGTTTACTGACTATCACACCGTACCTCAGAACGGGCAGCCTGACGGATTGGCAAGTGGGCACACGGTGGATATGCAAGCCAAAGCCGTGCGTTGCGGCTGGTTGCCTTTCTATCCGCAGTTCAACAGACCAAACAGTGAAGTCGTACGCGATGCTGTGGCCGCGGGTGCTCGCAATGATGAGGAAGTCGTCGACTATGTAGTCAGCGAATTGAAAGAGAAGAAGCTACAGCTCTCGATGGAGGATCCGAGCGCTCCAGAGAATTGGCCCCGAGTCTGGTTTATCTGGCGCGGCAATGCGCTGATGGCCAGTGCGAAGGGCCACGAGTTCTTTCTCAAGCACTATCTCGGAACCCACCACAATGACATCGCCATTGAATGTGCTGCGGGCTCAGTCGATGACGTTGTGCTGGATGGCAAGGCCCCAGAAGGCAAGCTAGACCTTGTCGTCGATCTCAACTTCAGGATGGACACATCTGCGCTCTATTCAGACATCGTGCTGCCTGCTGCTACCTGGTACGAGAAGGCAGATCTCAACTCGACCGACATGCATTCATTCATTCATCCGCTGTCGGAAGCCGTGCCTCCGTGTTGGGAATCGCGCAGCGACTGGGACATCTTTCGAGGACTGGCAAAGAAGATCAGCGAACTTTCTGAAAAGCATCTGCCCACGCCGATCAGGGATCTGGTTGCAACTCCGTTATCGCACGACACGCCCGACGAAATCTCCCAAAGCGAGATCCGGGATTGGGGCAAAGGTGAATGCGAACTGATTCCGGGAAAGACGATGGGCCACTTTGCAGTGGTTGAACGCGACTATGTGAACCTGTACAACCGGTTCATTTCGCTCGGGCCGTTGGCAAGGAAGAACGGCATGGGCGCTCATGGTGTGAAGTATTCGATTGAGGATTTCTACGATTCGGTCGTTGAGTCTAAATCACATCCGATTGTCGAGTGGAATGGTCAGAAATATCCGTCCTTAAAGAATGCGGAGCATGCTGCTGACCTAATCCTGTTACTCGCGCCGGAGACCAATGGAGAACTTGCGTATCGCGCCTACCAGTTTGTCGAGAAGAAGGTAGGACTGCCGCTCGCTGATCTCGCCGAGAAGAATCGCAACGCCCGCACTTCATACAAGGATCTGCAAGCGCAGCCACGTCGCCTTTTGAACAGTCCGATCTGGTCGGGTTTGACCAGTGATGGCCGTGCCTATTCGGCGTTCACATACAACTACGAAAGGTTGGTGCCGTGGCGCACTTTGACGGGCCGGCAACAGTTCTATCAGGACCACGAAGGCTACCTCGCGTTTGGTGAAAATCTCCCGACATACAAACCATCGCCTCAGCCGGCCGACTACGGTGATCTCAAGTACAGCACCACAGAAGGAAAAGTGAAGGCTTTGAATTATCTGACGCCACACGGCAAGTGGCACATCCACTCTACCTACTCTGACAACCACCGCATGATGACTCTTTCGAGGGGTTGCGAACCGTTGTGGATCAACGACGAAGACGCGATCGACCTGGGTATCAAGGATAACGACTGGGTCGAGACCTACAACGACAACGGGGTGGTCTGCACGCGTGCAGTAGTAAGTCATCGCATTCCGAAGGGCGTGTGCATTCAGTATCACTCGCCAGAGCGCACGCTGTCGGTTCCGAAATCGCCGATGCGCGGCCACCGGCGTGCTGGTGGACATAACAGCCTGACGCGCATTCGTCTGAAGCCGCTGTTGATGATGGGAGGCTATGGGCAATTTACTTATCACTTTAATTATTGGGGCCCGACTGGAGTCAATCGCGACACGTTTGTGCTGGTGAGGAAAATGGAGAAGGTTAGTTGGTGAGGAGGGAGCGCGGGCGTCCCGCCCGCCCGTTGCGATGTGCGAACGGATAATTATTAAGGCAAGAACACCAGTTAGTGAGCTTGAAGCGTCGGTACCCGGCGGGCGAGACGCCCGCGCTCCGCACTAACAACCGAGGATCGAACAATGGACATACGCCTACAAATCTCGATGGTCTTTCACCTCGACAAGTGTATCGGTTGTCATACTTGTTCGATCGCCTGCAAGAACGTTTGGACCGACCGCAAGGGCGCCGAGTACATGTGGTGGAACAACGTCGAAACCAAACCTGGCACTGGTTATCCAACAGCCTGGGAAGATCAAAGCAAGTACAAAGGCGGCTGGGAACAGAACAACGGCAAACCGCAGCTGAAGATGGGCAGCCGATCTCTGCGTGTGCTGAACCTGTTTCACAATCCGAACATGCCGCGGATGGACGACTATTACGAGCCCTGGACCTACAGGTACGAAGATCTCTTCAACTCGCCTGAAGGTGCTGATCAACCCACCGCACGACCAATCTCGATGGTCACGAACCAACCAATCGACATCAAGGCTGGTCCCAACTGGGACGACGATCTAAGCGGCTCGCCCGTATACGCTGCCAACGATCCCAACCTCGACGATTTAACACCACAAAAACGTGACGAGCTCTTTGAGATTGAACGGCTTGTCTTCTTCTATTTGCCGCGTATCTGCAATCACTGCCTGAACGCGTGCTGTGTAGCAGCGTGTCCATCGGGCGCGATCTACAAACGTGGTGAAGACGGCATCGTGCTCATCAATCAGGAACGTTGCCGTGGTTGGCGAATGTGCGTCACTGCTTGTCCTTACAAGAAGACTTTCTACAACTGGTCCACAGGGAAATCTGAGAAGTGCATTCTCTGTTTCCCGAGACTTGAAACGGGGCAGGCGCCGGCGTGTTTCCACTCATGCGTGGGACGAATTCGATATCTGGGTGGTCTGCTCTATGACGCAGATCGAATCGTTGAGGCGATGAGCGTGCCCGACGATCAACTTGTCGACGCGCAACGCGACATGATTCTCGATCCTTTTGACAGGGAAGTACGCGCAGGTGCTCTGCGCAATGGTATCGACGAGCGGACGCTCGAAGCATGTGAACGATCGCCTGTCTACAGGTATGTAAAAGATTGGAAGCTGGCCCTGCCGCTCCATGCGGAATTTCGAACGCTGCCGATGCTCTTTTACGTGCCGCCGCTATTGCCGGTGATGGCGAAGACGGACGAGGGC
>DATBMP010000053.1:0-7228 GCA_036554845.1 Pyrinomonadaceae bacterium | reverse complement strand
ACTGGTGCAATGCGGCTTGCGATGATCAATTACTGAATGTGTATCTGTGTGTTGTCCGGTCGAAACGATGTACAGCCCGTCTACGCTGCATTCGGCCCCCTCATCGTCGAGACTGACTCTGATGTCATGTCTGGAGAGTTGTGCGCCCAGCGTAATAGTCGTTGTGTTGTAGCAGCTATTCCGCGCAAGTGTTACAGCGGTGGTGGCGATGTGAAATGCACCGTGACCGTCTCGTTGCACCTTGTAATGCTCGAGCCGAGCGTTCTCGTTCATCACAACCTCGACAACAGCGTTGGTGAAGTAGATCTCATCGCGCGCGCTGGCGTAACTCTCAATTAAGGTGGCACTGCTACTCTCTTCAGCAACAACAAGCACTCTGGGCGAAGTAATCAAGTTCTCCTGCGACGAATCAGTTAAAAACAGCAGGTGAATCGGCGTCTCGATGTTCTTTTTCTTTGGTAAGTACAAGAAAGCGCCGGTGTTAAGCAACGCTGTATTTAGAGCAACAAAACCGTTCGAAACGTGATCGGCTGTGCGGCCCAGCTGCGCGCGAACAATTTCGGCGTACTTCTCATCGTTCACTGCAGCGGCAAGATCCAGCAAAACAACGTCGGCCGCGACCGCACTCAAATCGCTAAGATCCTGACGAAGAATCCCGTTAACAAAAATCAGCTGACTCTTGTTTGCCTCTGTATTGGCAAACTGGGTTACATCCGGAATCGCTGAGCTTGTAGCGCCGTTGGGATTAAAATTGATCTTCGACAGAGGAGCGACGTTGGTGTACTTCCACTCCTCGTCCCTGACTGAAGGGAAACCAATCTCCTCAAAACGTTCGAAGGCGGTCCTTTGAAGACGCTTTAGCCACGACGGGCGAGACGTGTTCTGCATTTCATTGAAGATCGCCTGGTATGAACTGTCGGATTTTAGAGTCTCTGTAACCATGCAAACCACGCTTACTGTGCTCCCAGGCCGTTGCCCCCCGCATTAGCCTGTTTGAGCCAGTCATAACCTTTCTGTTCGAGTTCCAGTGCCAACTCCTTGCCACCTTCGCGCGCAATCTTTCCATGGGCCAACACGTGAACATAGTCGGGAACGATGTAGTTCAGTAATCGCTGGTAATGTGTCACCACTATCAATGCGTTCTCTGGACCATGCAGTTGATTGACCCCGCCGGCAACTATCCGAAGAGCGTCGATATCCAGGCCCGAATCAGTTTCGTCCAGGATAGAAAGTTTCGGTTGAAGAACAGCCATCTGCAGGATCTCATTGCGTTTCTTTTCACCGCCTGAGAATCCTTCATTTACCGAACGCGACATAAAACTGGCATCCATCTCAACAACTTTTGCGCGCTCTTTCAGGAGGTCCTTAAACTCCAACGGATCCAATTCTTCCTCACCGTGGTGTTTGCGCTTCTCGTTGTAAGCAAGCCTGAGAAATTGAGCGTTTGATACTCCCGGTACCTCGATCGGATATTGGAACGCCATGAAGACGCCCTCACGCGCACGTTCGTCGGGCGACATTTCGAGCAGGTTCTTTCCTTCGTAGAGAACTTCGCCTTGGGTCACTTCGTAGGCCGGATGGCCCGCCAGCACTTTCGCCAGCGTAGACTTTCCTGATCCATTCGGACCCATGATCGCGTGGATCTCGCCTTTGTTGACCTTGAGATCAATCCCACGAAGAATCTCATTGCCGTCCACGCTCGCGTGCAGATTTCGAATTTCTAACAAGTGAACTGCTCCTGGTTTCAGAATTTAGGCCTTTGATCATGCGTTCGGGTCTTAAGACAGACCCGCAAACCCAGAACCAAAGACCATTTGATTAACCAACACTACCTTCAAGTTTTAAGCCCAGCAGCCGCTGCGCTTCGACGGCAAACTCCATCGGCAACTGCAAAAACACGTCCTTACAGAATCCGTTGATGATCAGCGAGACGGCGTCTTCCTGCGAAATGCCGCGCTGCTGTAGATAGAACAACTGCTCTTCACTGATCTTTGAAGTTGACGCCTCATGCTCAACACGAGAACTGTTATTCATCACCTCGATGTAAGGAAATGTATGTGCACCAGACTTTGAACCTATCAACATCGAATCGCATTGAGTGTAATTCCGCGCGCCTTCGGCCTTGGGCATCACCTTTACCAATCCGCGATAACTGTTATTCGATTTTCCCGCCGCGATGCCCTTCGAGATGATGGTCGAACGTGTGTTCTTCCCCAGGTGAATCATCTTGGTACCCGTGTCGGCCTGCTGCAAATGATTCGTTAACGCGACCGAATAGAACTCTCCAATCGAATTGTCACCAACCAGAATGCAGGAGGGATACTTCCAGGTGATAGCCGATCCGGTTTCCACCTGAGTCCACGAAATTTTAGAGTTGCGGCCTGCACACTTGCCGCGTTTGGTAACGAAGTTGTAGATCCCCCCGCGTCCTTCTTCATCGCCCGCATACCAGTTCTGGACCGTCGAGTATTTAATCTGCGCGTCATCCAAAGCTATCAACTCAACTACGGCCGCGTGCAACTGGTTCTTGTCGAACATCGGCGCAGTGCAACCCTCAAGATACGAAACATAAGATCCTTCTTCGGCGACGATTAGTGTTCGCTCGAACTGGCCCGACTCGGAGTTGTTAATTCGAAAGTAAGTCGATAACTCCATCGGACAACGAACGCCCTTGGGGATAAAACAGAACGAGCCATCCGAAAAGACAGCACTGTTGAGTGCCGCAAAGAAATTGTCGTTCGTCGGCACAACCGAGCCGAGGTACTTCTTCACCAGATCGGGATACTCGTTGATCGCTTCTGTAAATGAACAGAAGATCACTCCGTGCTTCTTTAGTTTCTCTTTGTAGGTAGTAGCAACTGATACCGAGTCGAAGACCGCATCAACTGCGACTCCAGCGAGCTGCTTCTGCTCAGTCAGCGGGATTCCAAGCTTTTCGAATGTTCTGAGTAACTCGGGATCCACCTCATCAAGACTTGCCTTCTTAACCTTCTGCTTTGGAGCGCTGTAATAGATAACATCCTGGTAATCGATGACTGGATAGACCAGGTTGGGCCAATGCTTTGGCTCGGTCATCGTTTGCCATTGACGAAAGGCCTTGAGACGAAACTCGAGCATCCAATGGGGCTCATTCTTCTTGGCGACGATCAAGCGAATGGTGTCTTCCGTCAATCCGCGCGGAATTACGTCTGATTCGATATCAGTGATGAATCCGTATTTGTATTCCTGTTTTCCTAACAGTTCAGCTGTGCTCATCGTTAAGCTCTATTCTCTACCGTCAATTTGAACTAATACTGCGATCGATTCGTTGCTTAATCCCTTGAATGCTGTGTAGTACCTCATCAACTTTCGCTTCGGTGCCTAACAACTGTGAAAGAGTGATCTCCGATAGTGCTTTATCGACAATCTGATGCAGCTCAACGATCACCGGTCGAATTCCACAGTCACCGGTGTGCACGCACGAATCGAGCACCCCCGCGTAGCTCTTACAATGCGAATCCGTTCGCTTGCCATCCAAGACACTGATCACCTGATTCAGACGAATCTCTTCAGCTGGTAGAGCGAGGTGATACCCGCCATAAGTACCGCGTTGTGATTGGACCAGGCCGGCCTTACTCAGAATCCACATCAGTTTTCCGGCATTGGCCACAGAGATCCCCTCGAGCCGGGCGATCTGAGCAAGGGTTAACGATTCTCCGCTCAACCCGGCTTTTGCCAGCTGCAAGAGACAACGCAGACCATACTCTTCCTGTGCCGATATCTTCATGTGGACAACGGCAGTCTAGACAATCCTTACTTTTAAGTCAAGATTGGTAAGTGCCTGAAACCCAAACAGATAATCAGGAATCTCAAAGAGTGATATTGGATTATTTAGTGAAGGTAAACTCGATGAATCCGGCCAGCCTTACAGCCTTCCCACCCACCGCTGTCGGTAGGAATCTCCATCCCTTAGCAGCGACTTCAGCGGCCTGTCGCAAGACCATGGGGCCCTCGATCGAAGTCACTTCCGCGACCTTTCCGCTCTCATCCACCGTAACGTAGACCCTGACGACCCCAGCCGTTCCCATCGTTTTAGCCAGAGGTGGATATGTCGGAATAACGCGTTTGGTAGCTCGAGCGTTGAGCGATCCGGTGCTGATGGTGTTGTGGCTATCGACTTTCGGAGCCGGTGAACTCGAAGGTGCAGGTTGCGTCGCAGTGTCGGTGGCTGGTTGCGTTGTTGTTCCCGGTGACGATTGTGTCTGCGTGGCAACGGGTGTGTTCGTTGGTGGCGTAATTGGCTCAGCCGTCGTTACGGGAGGTTCTTTCACCGCAGGAGCTGATTCTCCTGCGGTCGTGGGAATATTACGTTGCAAGGAAGGTACGCCCAGAGAGGCAATTTGGGATTGAGATGACGCTAGCACCTGCCGCGCATTTGCGTATTCTGCTTCCCACTTTGCGCGGTCCTCGCCATCGCTGGCTAACGAAAGGCGTACTCCCAACACGTCCTCAAGGAGCGCAAGCACATCGTAGGTTTTTCGCTGCGAGGCGATCTCCTGCGCTTGAGCAATCATGCGGTCCAGGAGTCGTCTTAGACGATCAAGATCACCAACCGCTTCTGCCGGTAGATTTGAATCTGAAATGTTGATACCGAAGCTGCGGTATCGTGCCAGATGCTGACGAGCGCCGTTGAGTGCCTGTCCGGCGGTAGCAAAGTAAGTTCTAAGCGCAGAATTTTTCCCCGAAACTCGACCGCGAAAATCTTCTTCCAGCAGAGACTCGGCCCTCACATAGTTCCCTTCCTCGAGATAGATCCCCATCAGCATGATCGAAGTGATGTTGCGGATCATGTCATCGGAGACAGTCTTTCGGATCGCTTCCAGTTCACTAGCTGCTGCATTCAACTGGTGAGCCGCAGCCAGCGCACGGGCACGTTCAATTCTTGACTGAACTGCTGCGGGGTCAGGAGTGTTAGGCGCAGTCGTGCTATCGGATGACTGCGCACACACGCCTACGCTGGCGAGAATGACTAAAAAAATGGGGAGGAAAAATCGTGCAGGTGGATTGGTAGCTGCTATCTTGTTGCCCCTCAATACCTTTAACTCCAGAAACGCGAAAGCGAGCTCAATGCTCGCTTTGACCATTAGTTGTTTGTCGAACCTATTATGTTCAGTTAGGGGCTGTGAGGCAAGCGTTGAACACTCGACTCGTGGGTTGGACCAGCAGAGGACGTGTCATTGCGCCGCAGGAGCACTCAAACTCTTCAGGATTTTCTCGCGTAAAACCCTTGCGGAGGCCTTTATCTCTTTTTCGTTTAACGTCAGAAGCTTGCGGTTGCGCATCACTATCCGGCCGTTGATCACAACGGTCTGGACGTCAGAGGCTTTCGTCGCATAGACCAGATCCGAGTAAATATTCACGAGCGGTATCTGGTTGAGAGAATCACGCTCAACTACCACCAGGTCGGCTCGTTTACCGACTTCAATAGATCCAATCTCACTTTCCAGATGAAGCGCCTCTGCCCCGCGAATTGTCGCCAGTTCAAACGCCTGTTGCGCCGGCATAACCTTTGGATCCCCGGTGAAGGCTTTATGAAGTTTTGCTGCAGTGTCCATCTCTTCCCAAATATTCAGGTCGTTATTGGACGCCGCGCCATCGGTGCCCAAGCCCACTTTCAAATTGTCACTAATCATCCGTGGAACTGGTGCGATTCCTGATGCGAGTTTCATGTTCGACTGTGGATTGTGAATGACACCTACCCCACGTTTTTTCAGAATCGCCAGCTCATCTTCAACCGGCCAAACCAGGTGCGCTGCTATCACGTTATCGCCCAGAAATCCCAGCTTTTCCAGATAGTTAACGGGACTGCCGCCCTTCTCTCTGATGCTGTCTTCCACTTCTCGTTTCGTTTCAGATATGTGAGTGACGATGGGCACACCCGTGCGATCAGCAAAAGCACGCGCGGCTTTTAAATGTTCCGCCGAGACAGTGTAGGGCGCGTGAGGAGCGATCGCCGGAGTTATCAGTTGATGTCCTTTCCATCGTTTGACGAAGCGTTCAACGTAGGCCATTGCCTCAGCATTGTTTTTGTTATCGGCGACGGGAAAATCGATCACCGTCTCACCTAAGATGGCTCTCACTCCCGCTTTCGCCGTTTCGTCTGCGATCGCGTCTTCGAAGTAGTACATGTCGCAGTAGGTCGTGGTTCCACCCTCGATCATCTCGGCCAACCCCAGCCGCGTGCCGACCCGCACAAAATCCTCTGAAACATTCTTCGCCTCGGCAGGGAAGATGTACTTGGTCAACCAATCCTGGAGATCGAGATCGTCAGCGAGTCCGCGGAAAAGGACCATCGGGATGTGAGTGTGACCATTGATCAAACCTGGAATAATGATTTTATTCGCGGCATGAATCCGCTGCCGTCCACGATACTTCGACTCAATATCAGCGCGAGTCCCAACTGCAATGATTCGACCGTTGGCAACCGCGATCCCGCCGTCTTCAATCACTCGTCGTTCGCGATCCATCGAAACAACAGTGCCACCGATGACCAAGAGATCAACTGTCTCACCGGATTTCCGTCTGCTTTGGCCGAGGGAACCAGTTGGTATTGAAATAACAGTCATGATTATCAGCGTGATCAGAGAACGCAGGATTTTTGGCATAGAAGTGACATCGCCTTTATATGTGTCAGTCCGGGTTTTTTGGTGTTGGACCGTCGCTTCTTTGTTATGTAAACGAAAGACCAAACGTGACTGCTATTTATGAACGCCCTTGAGAAACCGCGCGTCAAACGCACGTGGCAACAACTCCTTCATTGCAACTGTTTCTTGTCCACCATCGAGGTTGGCCAGAACGATGGTTGCATTCTTGCAGAACTCCCAAATGATCTGACGGCAAGTTCCGCAGGGAGGCGTCAGCGGTTCGGTGTCAGCAACAACGGCCAGCTCAGTAAATTGTCGTTCGCCTTCGGAGAGTGCTTTCCAGATCGCGACTCGCTCGGCACAAACCGTGAGACCATAACTCGCGCTCTCCACATTGCAGCCGGTGTAGACCTTCCCGCTTTCAGTTCGTACCGCGGCACCAACGAGAAAATTTGAGAAGGGCGCTACTGATTGTAAACGTGCTTCCGTAGCAGCTTTGATTAAGGACCGTAAACTTTCTTCGCTCAACGTTGACCTCCGACTGAACTAAACGAACCCGCTAGTCGCTCGCGTATCTTGCCGCTCAACAGATCTATGCTGACCAG
>DATBMP010000573.1:0-3624 GCA_036554845.1 Pyrinomonadaceae bacterium | reverse complement strand
TGCGGATTGCGGATTTGGAAGTTTTGGGATTGGGAATATCTGAAATCCGCAATCCGAAATCCGAAATCCAAAATCCGCAATCCGCAATCCGCAATCGACCTTCAAACCGCTTCCGACTGAGACGTAAAGTGAAACTCTTTCACCTTCAGGGCTGGAAGGAGCGCGGAGCTTCCACCTTGAGCTTCTGAACTTCCCACCCTTTCCGACGCGCCAATCATCTCCACATTTCCCGGCGCCAGTAAACGCATCAGGCTTTGATTGAATCGGAAGTTCTTCACCGGATACTGAATCTTGCCGTTCTCGATATACCAAACGCCATCCCGTGTCAGACCTGTCTGCAAAGCAATCCGCGGGTCTACTCCGCGAATGTACCAAAGCCGGCCCAACAACAGACCGCGATCGGTTGCTTTAATCATGTCATCAACTGAAACAGGCGCCACTGAACTCTCCATGATGTTGTTCACTGGACCAGGAGTTGGTTCCTTCCCTTTTTGCTTGGCCCAAAACCGCGAATAGACCAGATTTTCGAGTACGCCATTTCTTACCAGATGAATCCTTTGCGAAGGGATTCCTCCTTGCGCCGATTTCGAGCCCGGCAACTCTGGATTCCACGGATCACTATAGACGTTGATTCGTTCGTCAAAGATCTTCTCGCCAACTTTTGTCTGGCCACCAGGCGCCGAAAACGGACTGCGACCTTCGTCCGCGCTGCGCGCATCGAAGCTGAACGCAAAGAACGACAACAAATCGGCAACTGCCTGTGGCTCGAGAATCGTGGGGTAAACGCCCGGTTCGAGTGTTCGAGGATTGCGGGCATCCAACGCCTTGCGAATCGCCTCAGTCGCTACACGTTTCGTGTCGAGCTTGGTGACATCAAAGTGGTTGCGCAGAAAGTAACCAGAACTGCCACCATCCGGAGTGCGCGCCGTGGTTGAAAGACTAACCAAACTGGAACGATCAAAAGTGAAGTTGCCGTTCTTGGTCGCTGAAGCGGACGCTAGACCGCGTGACTGATGGAACCCGGCACCGATAACTCCGGCTTTCTCACATGAGCTGATCACGTCGCTGACAGTTTTCGCTCGAGTCGCCAAAGAAATGTTCGAAGTCGCCGCAGCATAAGAATTCACCGGCTTGTAGTTCTGTTTGCCGAGCGTGGGCATGTATTCACGATCGACAGGCGAGATGCGAGCCAACTGTTCTGCTTGCGCGGCAACCGACTTGAGCGATTCATCGTCGATCTCGTTGGTGGATGCTGAGCCACGCTTTTTGTCGATCCAGACAGTGACATTGACATTGGTGTTCTCTCGCGATCCGCAGGTGGTGAAGTTGTTGGCCGCGAAACGCTGGTTGGCGTAGTTTTCACTCGTCACACTCACCGTCGCATCATCAGCCTTCACATAACCGAGTAGCTTTTCGGTAATCGCGCGTGCTTGTTGCTCTGTCAGTAACATAAGAGTCTCTCAAGTGGAAGAATTTCGGATTTCGGATTTGGAATTTGGAATTTGGAATTTGGAATTTGAAATTTGGAATTTGGAATTTGGAATTTGGAATTGTTTATCGCTGTAATTGCGTAAGTGAGTCCGATCTCAAATTCCGAAATCCGCAATCCGCAATCCGCAATCCGAAATCCGAAATTCCAATTTCGAAATTCCAATTTCCAATTTCCAAATCCCAATTTCATCTCCCTGCGGTATTCAACACGTTGACTTTGCGAAAGCGCGCAATTGGACAACCATGACTCACCGCATTTGATTGTGTTGGCTCACCCTTCCCATCATTGAAACTGCCGCCCAACAGGTATGTAGCTTTCCCCCCCAGACCATCACACGAGTTCCAGAAATCGGTCGTACGTGATTGATAAGCTACGTCACGAAGCATCCCACCAACCTTGCCATCCTTAATCTCCCAGAATGTTTGCCCGCCAAATTGGAAGTTGTAACGCTGCTGGTCGATCGAAAAACTGCCGTCCCCGAATATCAAGATTCCATTCTCAACTCCGCTAATCAGGTCGTCCTGCGAAGTGTTGTCTGCTCCAGGCTGCAGCGAGACATTCGGCATGCGCGGGAAAGTCACGCTGCCCCAACTGTCCGCGTGCAGACATCCATACGACTTCTTCTCTCCTGCCATCGATGCGAGATCCCGTGTCGTCTGCCAATCAACGAACATGCCATCCTTGATCAGATGCCAACTCTGGGCCGGCACTCCTTCATCGTCATAACCAACCGTCGCGAGACCACCATTCTGGGTTCGGTCAGCTACAAAATTGACAATCTTCGAGGCGTACTGGAGTTTCCCGGTCTTTTCGCGAGTCAGAAAGCTGGTGCCGGCGTAATTGGCTTCCCAACCCAGGGAACGATCAAGTTCAGTTGGATGGCCCACCGACTCATGAATGGTCAACCAAAGGTGGGACGGATGCAGCACGAGATCGTATTTGCCCGGCGTCACCGGTTTCGCCTTCAGCTTCATCACGGCATCTTCACCTGCCTGCTGCGCCTCTTTGGCCCAATCGTGCTTCTCGATGTATTCGTAGCCGAGCCCCTGTGGTCCACCCAGGTCGCTGCGTGACTGAAAATCTCCAGTGGTCCGGTTAACTGCCGTGACCGTTAGACTCGGGTTCGCCCGAATGATGTACTGCTCGATTCGCGAGCCGTCGGTCGAGGCATAAAACTTCTGTTCGTTGACAAAGCCCATTGAAGAGTTAACGAAACTCACACCCTCCGTCTTTAGTGCGAGTTCATTCAACTTCATCAAAAACTGGATCTTGTCGTCGATTGAAACATCGAAAGGATCCTTCTCGAACGCACTCTTCCAGTTTGCGACGACCTTGGGTGCTGTAGACATCGTTATTCGTTTGCGCTGGTAGACCGAATTCACGCGTGCAATCTCGACCGCCTGGCGCGTGATGCGGCGAACATCCTCAGGAGTAACACTGCGACTGGAGGCGAATCCCCACGTGCCCTTGAACAGAATACGAACGCCGAAACCAAAGTTTTGACTCCGCGACACGTTCAGCACCTGGCGTTCACGAGTTGCGATTGCCTCGTTGCGATAGCGATTGATCCGGATGTCGGCATAGGTGGCACCGAGTCTTTTCGCGGTACTCAACGCAATATCAGCAAGCGCGTTCTTATCAACGGCGGCGGCTGCTGCTGCTTCCGCTGCGTCAACGTCGCTGATCCATTGCGGCAGTTGCGACGGAAAAGCGACGGCACCTGCGGCCAAACCTGCAGTCTTCAGAAAATCACGTCGAGAGGTTGTCATCTGTAACCCCACCTATTCGGTTTATTGGAGAGCGATTAAGAAGAACCTAACTTGGAATGTGGTGAAGCGTCACTCTAATACAGGCGAGGAAAAAATTAAAGATGTGAGTTTCACTGGTCATACTTCGTGTTGGCTAGTGTGTTTTCGTCGATCGGACTATCCGAAGTACTTGATGCACTTTCACTGCTCCGGAAGGAGCGAGATGTTTATAAACTTGCACCGGGACATCAACCTGCATGTAGCTCGTCGTGTGGCTGGCACAAAAAGTCTTTTGGTACGGCTCGGCCGCACCCTTGCGGTGAGCCTGCGGCTTACAGTTATTCCAACCTAAATATCAGGCTATGCCTAAACTGTTCCATCTTT
>DATBMP010000125.1:0-7090 GCA_036554845.1 Pyrinomonadaceae bacterium | reverse complement strand
CTCGCCTGAAGATCGCCCAGCTTCGTTTCCGCATCGATCAACTGCGCACGCAAATTTTCCGCTCGTTGCTCGGCCCGCGTAAGTCGCTCCATATCAAGAAGCGTCTTATCGGTCTCCTGCATCTCGGTCAGCTTGTCGGACAAACGCTCGACCTGGTTTGAAAGCGTATCGATGGTTTGCTGCATCTTCTCCTGCTCAGTCGGAGTTTTCCTGGTTGTCGTCTTGCTGTTCGCAGTGCTTGAGGTACTGTCCGCCTGTTGGGCCTCGCTTTCATCCGCAGTACGGACGATTTTGGCCTCGTCGCTCGACGCCTCCTGGCCAGGAGCAGCAATCGTGGGATTCGTTACCACCGGTCTTGCCGTACGCCGCGAACGTCGTCTCCGGTTTTGCGCGTTCGTAATATCCACAAACAAACTGAGCCCGAAAACCAACGCAATCAGCAGCGTCGCAATCCGTAAAGTCGGGCGCACTAGTCGTTTTTGCATCGCAAACTCCCTGTAAAAACTAAGAACAAGATACGCTTGTCAGGAAATGCCTTCAAGCGAGAATAGGATGCGTAAATACACGCAAGCGACAGCTTTCAGGTTCCCAGAGTTCCGGCTGTGGCCGCCCCCTTGCGGTAGCTGGGGCTTACCGTTAGTTCAACCGAAATATCGGGCTATCCTAAGCTGTTCGATCTTTGAGGCCTGGCCTTGATCAAAATGTATGAGAACGTTGGGTAGCCGTAGGCTTACCTCAGGGAATGCGGCTGAGCCTGCTGGAGAGCTTCTTTACATGCCCCAATTCCTTCTTTCACCGCCACCACTTCATACAGTGCATTCTTAAAAAACACCTTTTTCAGCCTGTCACCTGAATGGCGCGCAGGTTGTCTCGCCGCCATTGTTTTCGCCTCATTGATATTGCTGCGCTCGTTAAGAATCCGCAACGGCAAGTCATTAAAGAATTGTCGCGCTCCATCCAGCGTCAAGTGTGTAGTGTGATCAGCAAAAGGTCCAATCTCAAACTTCACACCCAATGCGTTCCATGCTGTGTGTAAATGAGAAGCGAAACCATAAATCGGATGGTGCACATTGACGGTGAAATACAACAGACCGCCCACGGCGAGAATGCGCGCAAGCTCTGCAACAATTTTTGATGGAGATTCAGCGTGGTCTACGACGTTGTCGCATAGAACAACATCGAAAGTCTGGTCGGGAAACGGCAACTTCTCGCCAAAAGCCGCCAGAGTCGAAACACGGCGTTGCCAGGCTGGGAAAAGATTTGCGTAATGAAAAGCGAGCGGATCGACGCCGACACCATTGCGTGCGCCGAAATAGAAGATGAGCCCGTGCGCACCGCTACCAACTTCGATTACGCGCGCTTCGGGAGGAATCGGTTGATAACGTTCAAGCGTGGTTCGCACCCTCTCCGCTGAGCGCGACATTGCCTGAATCACGTCTTGTTCGCGACCACGCAGCTTCTCAGACTTCTGCTGCTGGTAACTAAGTTGACGCGCAAGTGCTCGTTCAGCTTTGAGGTGTCGCTTCCGGCCAAGCCATGTCTTCCATCCCTGCATCATTCAATCTTGTCCGGAACAGTTGAAACAGAATCAGAAAGGCTGGAGTTGAAACGTGACGGTCATGGACCGCGAAGAGTTTGTAATAGCCGGAACCGCTATGATGTCAGCACCAGCGTCAGCGTACTCTCGTACATTGGCCATGGTGATATTGCCGGTACACTCGATCACTACATTCGGCGAATGTTCATGTGCAACTGATGAAAAGGAACGGACGGTGTCGGGATTAATTCCATCCAGCAGCAGGATGTCGGCTCCACTCTTGATCGCAATCTCAATCTCCGTTTCATTTGCAATCTGAACAGCGATCTTGTGTACGTGGCCCAGTTTGCTTTTTGCTTCGCTGACAGCCTCGCCAATCCCGGCACTCATCGCAATGTGATTTGCTCTAATCACTACTCCGTCATCCAGTCCGAAACGATGATTCTGTCCACCGCCAAGCTGCACGGCGTATTTCTCTAACATTCTCATTCCAGGAGTGGTTTGACGGGTATCGACAATCGCTGAGTTTGTGCCTTCAATGGCACGTACAAACTCGCTAGTCGTGGTGGCAATGGCTGACAACCTCTGAATCAGATTGAGCGCCACTCGCTCGCCCGATAGCAACACGTCAGCAAACCCGACTGCGCGCGCGATCACCTTCCCCGGCTCAATCTCTTCGCCGTCGGCGACAAACGCTTCGAGTTGCTGTTGCGAATCGAGCGTCAGAAAGACCTCTTCAGCAGCCTCCAGCCCGGCCACAATCATCTTCTCGCCCGCGACAAACCGACCGCGAGCACGGGTGTTGCGGGCGACGACAGATTGAGTAGTGATATCACCTCGACCGAGATCCTCGCGAAGGAAGAGACCGATTTGGGAATAGAGTGAGCCTTCGTCAAACCAGTTCATTGGAGGTTCTCGACTGTTTGCTGTAGTTGCGACGTGCGTTGAGCTATGTCTGCAATGCGAGTTCGCAATTCGTTGACCTTCTCAGCGGGCGCGCGATCAACAAAGTTCGGATTTGAAAGTTGGGCGTGAAGTTTTGCCTCTTCCGCGCGTAACTTCTCTTGTTCACGACCGAGGCGCTGGCGCTCCTGTTCAAAATCAATCAACCCTTCAAGCGGTACTGCTACTTCTGCCCCGCCCGCTAGAACAGCGCGCGCGGAAGCTTTTGGCGCGCTCGCTTCTGACTCAATTCGCAACTCGGATGCGCGCACCAGACGTTTGATCTGGTCCGCACTTGCATTGAATACCTGCCGCAACTGTTCGTCCGGTGCAGAGACGAAAACGGGTACTCGCTCGCCTGGCTTGATGTTCATTTCAGAGCGAATGTTTCTGACGCGCGTAACAAGATCGATGACTAGCTGCATCTCCCATTCCGCCCGATCGTCAATCAGTTCCTCACGGCTCTCTGGATAGGCAGCCAACATAATTGTTGCGCTTGCGCCTGAATAGGCGGAATGCAACAACTTTGAATCGACCCCCGGCAGACGTTGCCAGAGCTCTTCAGTAATGTAAGGCATGAAGGGATGCAGAAGTCGCAAGGCCTGTTCAAGAACCGTCACCAACCTTGTTCGAGCCACGTCGCGCTGCGTGGTCTGTTCCTCGCTCGTTACATCCGACTTTGTTAGTTCGATATACCAATCACAAAAGTCGTCCCAAAAGAAGTGATAAAGGGTTTGCACCGCGTCGTGAAAATCATAACCACCGATTGCGCTATGCAAGTCTCGAGTGGTCTTGTTCAACCTCGAAATAATCCAACGATCGTGAAGTGCTAACTGAGCTTTGGTTGCACTCAAACTCGTTGGATCCACAGTGGCACCTTCAGAATTGAGTAGACAGAATCTCGCGGCATTCCAGATCTTGTTGGCAAAGTTTCGGTACGACTCGACCTGCTTCTCGTTCCAACGCACGTCGGTACTGCCCACGCTAGCCAACATGATGCGTGTCGCATCCACACCAAACTTGTCGAACACCTCCAGCGGATCAACGCCATTCATCTTTGTCTTGGACATGCGTTGACCTTGCGGATCAAGGATTGTTCCGGTGATGTACGTATCGGCGAATGGCTCACGTCCTATGAACTTCATACCCATCATCACCATCCGAGAAACCCATAAAAAGATAATGTCTCGGGCGGTGATCAAGACAGACGTCGGATAGAACGTCTCTAGATCTCTGGTCTGTTCCGGCCAGCCAAGCGTTGAAAATGGCCACAAAGCCGACGAAAACCAGGTATCGAGAACGTCCGGGTCTTGAGTCAAATCGTCAGTACCGGCTTTTTGTCGCGCCTCCTCAAGTGATCGGGCGACCACCATTTCGCCGCCAGCGGTGTACCAGGCGGGTATCTGATGTCCCCACCAAAGCTGACGCGATATGGTCCAATCACGAAGATTCTCGAGCCAATTCGTATAAACCTTCTCGTAAGGTTCAGGGATGAATCTTGGTTTGCCTTCCTTAGCAAGCAGCCCAAGCGCGAGGTCCTTCAGCTGGTCCATGCGCACGAACCATTGCAGAGAGATCAATGGTTCCAGAACCGTCTTACATCGTTCGCACTTCGAGATTGAGAACTCGTAGTCGACGATCTTCTCGAGTAGACCGAGATCCTCAAATCGCTCAATGACCCTTTCTCTCGCTTTGTAACGATCCAATCCGGCAAAATCGGCGCCCGCGTCAGCCGTCATCTTCGCGTGCGCATCGATCACGACTACTTGAGCAAGGTTGTGTCGCTGGCCCATGTCGTAGTCGTTTGGATCGTGTGCGGGAGTGACCTTGACGGCGCCCGTACCAAATTCCGGATCGACAAACTCGTCGGCAACGATGGGAATCTCGCGATCCGTCAAAGGCAGCAACAACGTACTGCCTACCAGGTTCTGATAGCGTTCGTCATTGGGATTTACTGCAACCGCAGTGTCTCCCAACATCGTCTCGGGTCTCGTTGTGGCAACGGTTACACGCTTGTCACTTCCCTTCAGGGGGTATTGCAGGTAGTAGAGCTTTCCACTCTGGGGATCTTTCTGAACCTCGAGATCGGAAAGAACTGTTTGATCGTTTGGACACCAGTTAACGATGCGGTTCCCTCGGTAGATCAATCCTTCTTCATACAAGCGCACGAACACTTCGCGAACGGCCCGAGAAAGGTCTTCGTCCATTGTGAACTTCTCTCGCGACCAATCAACTGAAGCGCCTTCGCGTCGCATCTGTTTGGTGATCTGACCACCCGACTCTTCTTTCCAACGCCAAACGCGCTCGACGAACTTCTCGCGACCAAGGTCGTAGCGCGACAGTCTCTCTTTCTTTAATTCGCGAGTAACCATCAACTGCGTCGAGATACCAGCATGGTCCATTCCAGGCAACCACAACGTGCGATAGCCACACATCCGTTTGTAACGAGTCAGCACGTCCATCATGGTGTGCTGTAGCGCATGGCCCATGTGGAGGGAACCGGTAACGTTCGGCGGCGGGATAGCGATCGAAAAGATTGGAGCATCTGGGTTCCGGTTGATCTCCGGAGCGAAGAAACCTGCCTGCTCCCAACGGGTATAGTGATGTTGTTCGGCCTGTTTGGGATCGTACTGTTTAGGGATGTCCATTTTTAGAGGTATCGAAACAATGATCTGCAAGTTGGGCATTGTAAGGGAATACGAGGTGCTTTTCATCTGCCCGCTTTTGGTAGGTGCTGTGAGCGCACTGCAAATGGCAAGGGGTAGGAGGCGGAGTTAGCTCCGCCATCCTCCCTCAACACCGCACGTAGTTTTCCGTAGACGGCGGATCACAAAGCAAGCTCGAAACGTCGGCATTTTTCCTGCGGTAATAAGGTTCGATTGGCGGTTATCGAAGCGCGAGGCGCGTGCGAGTTAATCGAGTGAAATCGGCCTTCCGTCGGTCTAACGACTCGGTTCAAGCACGATTTCGCGCGCCAGGCGAGTATCCAAAACTTCGCGGATCTGGAGACGATCGCGATAGCCCTGCCTCTGCTTTTCGTCGTTGCCGATGACTGTTTGCAGTAGATGGTCGGCCTTGGCTTCGTTGGCTTCCATGGTTGCCAGGTCCTTGTATTCGGTCATCAGCATGATGTTCCAATCGCCGGAGCCGTGGGCCTCGGTGGTCAAGACCTTGTACGAAAGAATCTGCCCGTCTTTCTTCAAGGCCTCCTGTTCCTGTTTCCAATCCCCGGCGACGTAGTTCAGATAAGCGGTTTCCATTCCGGGTTTCATCTTGATGAGGCCTATTGACCAAACCGTGCCATTGCGAAAAGGACGCCTGACCTGGGCCACAACGACGACACTGACGGTGAAAACCAAAACGATAAGCGTGCTACCTAACAAGCGATTCATTCTCATGATTTTTCTCCTTTGCGGTCGTAGGAACGTTTTGCCTAAGCTTTTCTCGGAAGCAATTGCTCTACCTACCTACACGAGACCGGGGGCGAGAAAGTGTCATGCTCCCCTCAAAAATCTCCGTTCAGTAGCGAGCTTCAGACGGCTGTGCCCCTTGGTTCGGCTTTGAGGCAAAGAGAACCTTCAGAAAAGGGGTTTTCTTCCGACCGTGATGTATAATTAGCGCCAACTTCTCGACCCAGATGACGCCAGAAGACAACTCGCATCAGATTTCCCAACTGCTAATTAATTGGGGTAAAGGCGATGAGTACGCGTTAGAGCAGTTGATGCCGCTGGTCTATCAGGAATTGCGGTTGATGGCCCGCCGACACATGCGCCGTCAACCTTCAGGGCATACATTTCAGACTACCGACCTGATTCACGAAACCTATCTGAAGATCGCCGCCGGCCAGGAACGGAACTGGCAAAGCCGTACTCACTTTTTCGGCGTAGCTGCCAAAGCGATGCGACACATCCTGGTTGATTACGCGCGGGCCAAGAACAATCAAAAGCGGGGTGGCCCGCAGGAACGGGTAACGCTGAAGGAAAAAATGCGAGTCACAAACCAATCGTCTGAGGATATTGTCGCACTTGATGATGCTTTGAACCGGTTGGCGGTATTGGACGAGCGCAAGGTCCGCGTTGTCGAGATGAAGTTTTTTGCCGGTTTGAAGGTCGCTGAGATCGCCGATGTCTTAAAAGTATCTCCAGAGACCGTGAAACGCGATTGGAGTTTTGCCCAGACCTGGCTACTACGCGAATTGCAGCAGTAAGTAGTTAGTTTATTGGTCTGGTGGTTAGGATCGTGAGGTCTGGACTTGGGACTTGGTCTTTGGCTTTTTGTCGTGGTCAGTTGTTGATGGGTGGATCAAAGGAGACTTCCCAGCTTCAATCCGTTCGCTGCTTCCTTCTGATTCAAACTTGCCTGATCGATACGCCCAGCGAAGAACGTCCTTGAATGGATACCGAAAGACTCAGACAAATAGAAGAACGCTATCACGCGGCTTTGGCACTCCCACCGGACCAGCGTGAAGCTTTCGTTCAGCAGAGTTGCAGCGGCGACGAAGAATTGCGCCGTGAAGTTGAAAACCTGCTTGAGGTTAAGAACTCGTCAAACAATTTCTTCGAAACTCCTCCCCTTTCACTAGTCGCTGAAATGTTCACTCCAAAGGAACGA
>DATBMP010000492.1:0-9296 GCA_036554845.1 Pyrinomonadaceae bacterium | reverse complement strand
GGGTAATCATGATGATCGTTTGATTAAAGCGGTAATTCAGCTCCTGAAACATATTCAGGACCAATGCGGAGTTCTCTGAGTCCAGATTACCAGTTGGCTCATCCGCCAGGACTATTGCCGGCCGTGTCACAACGGCACGGGCCAGTGCGACACGTTGTTGTTCGCCGCCAGACAGTTCCAGCGGCTTGTGATGAAGCTTCTCTTCCAACCCCAAGAGCCGCAATACTTCGCGTCGTCGTGCCGGATCATCACCACCATTGCCATGAATTCGCTCTGCCAAACGCAGATTCCCTTCGGCAGTGAGTGTCGGAAACAGGTTAAACCGCTGAAAGACAAAACCGATCTTGCGCCGTCGGATGTCTGTGCGTTTCGCATCAGAAGCCGCCGTGAGATCTTCTCCGTCAACTACGATTCGACCACTGGAAGGAGTCAACAATCCTCCCAGCAGATGCAGCATGGTTGACTTGCCACATCCTGATGGTCCCATGATCGCTACGAACTCACCTTCCTGAACTTGAAGGCTGACACCACGCAGCGCTGGCACGTCAACCTTGCCTACGCGATAGGTCTTCACCAAGTTCTCAGCGTTCAGAATCGTTCGCATGAACGTGCGTTCCTTCAACTGCGCTCAAACCGACACGGCAAATACTGATGTCAGATATAAAACAATCCGACATCCTAATATATCTAGGAACTGAATAATCCGCTATTGATTGCTGGTCACTCTCTTGTTCTGACGAGCATCAAGATCGACCTCGGGCAGTTGCCAGCGATTCTCTAAGACAAACGCTTCTGGCCGGTAGGTGCGATTAATATCGACAGAGAGTGGTGCCTGGTAAGTGATACTGAGTTTGTATTGATCGTATGGCCGGGTGACTTCAATTCTCGAAGGTAATTTGATTTGAGCGTTCTCACCAAAAGGCTTCTCGTCCCAATAAGCAACCTCGGTTACCAATCGTCCGTTATCGTCAAAAGTTTGCAGTCTAGCCAAACGTAATCCGCCAACTCGATCAAACCAGAAACGACGAAGGACCTGCACATCGCTCCCTTTCGGCTGACTTAACTCTTCTAAGACATAGTATCCGCGCACAATGCGAACGTTCTTCTTCGCCCGCGGGCGAGTGTCTGGTTCTTCCATAAACGACTCACTCTGCGAGTAAACAAACTGATTTGTGTCAGCAGGACTGATTAGCAAAGCTTCAGTCAGATGCTGTGGTCGCAGATTTGAGAGTGCATTAACCGTATCTTTCTCACTAAACCCCTTGCTCTTGTTCTTGTTTGGCTGCGTCTGATCTCCATTGACTACGAGTTTGTCGTACGCGGCATTGTTCGTGCCCTTAACGAAGCGTCGATACTTATCTTCTCCCTGAAGAACAGCTACGCGAAAACGCTCGCCGTCGGAAGTCATCTGGGCGATATCGGTAGCGATGAAGGGGACCTTTACGATTAGATACACCTTACCTGGTCGCTGAAGCGTCACAGTTCCATCTGCCTGACGATACTTTTCAGCAATTCCCGCGTCAGCAAACGAAGTGTCTTCAAACTGGATATCAACTCGGCCGTGAATTGACTGTAAAGTCGCGAGTCGATTTATCTCGTTTATGAGTTGAGCTTTGCTGGCGTCGGCGAGTGGTGTAAGGAGCTGCGGGACATGAACTTTCTTACTGGCCCCGAAAAGACCGCAGCCGGTCGAAACGAGCAGACCGCTTATCAGCAGGAGAGTGACTGCAATTCGAAGTGGCCAACGCGTGGCCGGATATAAATCAAGCATCAACAAGCGCCTTCGGACGCACTCATAATCACGCGCCACGTGTCTGACAAATTGGCGGTTCAACCTAACAAAGACGTTTTTTGTTGTCAACGACCTCAATCCTGACAAAAGTCGACCTTTTACTGCACCGAAATCAATTTTTTCCGATCAACAACCCGCTTCTTCTGCACTCACTACAAGACCAAGGCAGGCTTGCCAAATCTGTGCCGCAATTTATTCACAGCACTGAGAACGTTTGGCCTGCTAATTAATTTGTACTCGAGCCGCCGTTTTCCGGGAAAGTCAACAAGCATGACACCGAGTAGTATTGTCAATAAACCCTGTCCGGGAACACCCGGTAGCGAAAGAACGATTCCAAGCAAAACAAGCAACCAACCCAGTACATTCTTGCCGATGATTCCTGCCAGACGAATCGCAGTGTGACGCTCAGTCCAAAGATCTCTGGGATGGTCTTCACGGAAATACGTCGGGGGTAGCTTCACGATAACAAACGAGACGATGGCCAGACTCATTGTGAAAGTAACAATGAAGAGTCCTATTCCTATCAGCGCTCTCTGTAACGTTATCGCCTCGATAAGCTCAAATGCCATTTCCAAATTCAAATTCACCTCAACTACTTGTTCGTGCCGCTAGCAGAGCATGCATGATCTCATTCACGAGTCCCTGCGCCTCTCCTTCTAGTTGAAAGTCGGCGTTCTCGACAACTTCCCAAAATTCATCCAACCCTTTCGCTCCCGCACGTTCAAGCGCCAATGTCTGTATCAACAGGTCGATGACGTCCGCAGCTTTTACCAGTCGCGCCTCAACACTTTCACGTTGTTCATAATCATCGTAAAGCTCTCGATACAATTCACGTCCTGTTACCAAGCCACTGACGATGTCTTCAAAGGCAGCGGACTCTGCACGTTTCCTCGCTTCAGCTCCAAAGTAATTTGTGGCTGTTCGCGGTAAATCTCCGACTCTTGTCTCGGCCCAATCGTGTAGCAACGCCATCCGAAGGACCCTTTCAATATCAAGACGAACGCCACGTGCAATAAGTTCATCCGCTAACAACATTGCTGCAGAACACACGCCAAAGGAATGTGAAGCCACTGACTCGGTTCCGTAGGGCAAGCCTCTTAGTATCCATCCCGTTCGTTCAAGTCGCTTGAGGCGTTGCAGTTCAATGAGGATTCTCAACATGTGTTATTGGGACATTCACGCCTTTCGTAACTACTCTAACGCGCCTTTTATGAGTCAGCAATCACACGCCTCGGTCACACACCGGTGGCAGTCAATGGGACATAGAAATTGTATCAGGGGAAGAAGAAGATCGAATTGGAGAGAACTACTAACCGATATGACAAGGCGGATGATCACAACCGCAGCTTATTTCCATCACATCTGCCTTCCCAGCATCTTCACAATACTCACTACAATACTTGGTACCCTCTTCTACTGAACACTCGCAGATCGCATGCGCACATTTCTTTTCTGCCATGACTTGCCCCCCATCCCTGAAATCCCTGTGGTTAACTACTAATGCTAGAACCGCCGTGTTGGTTGGTCAAGATGTCTTCAGAACCGCTTTCTGTGGCATCACCTATTGGCCGCGCGAACCACTATGGTTCGCTTAACATCACCTAAAGTGAGTACCAGTGGTCTACCAATCTGAATGGGATGCTCCTGACCATCGATACTGATTCGTAGGTTGGTAGTCCGTGGGTTCACCTCGCTTGCAGCAACGGGTACTGTCCGCGGCACGAGATCGTTAATTACGATTCGCCACGTCGACGGTACACATCGGATTCGAATACCGGGCGTGTCGGTTTCTACCACTTCACTCGGTGCCAGAACGTCGGCTTTATATATTCCCTCGCCGCAACGCATTCCAGAGGCGTCGTAAAACGTAACCACGCCCGAAACGTAGTCGAGAAAATCGGTGCTCACATTCTTTAGGGCCATTCTAATGTTGGTGACCGGGCTGTCATGCGATCCATTGAGCGAAGTGGTAATGAGTCTCGCTTCCAGCGACGGATTGCGGTTCACGTCTGAGGCTGTCGCGGGCTCGGAGAGCGACACGCGTGGTTCAGATCCCGGTACTTGTTGTGCGCGGGCACTCGTGACAATTAGTAATAAAACAAAGGCACACGTTCCAACTCTAAAGGTTTTCACGTTACGCTCCTTCGTGATCGATTTACATTCTTACTAACAGGGGAATTCTAGTTGTGCTGAATTCGAACCGCAAACAACTCTTCACGCTGCACCCAGGATCGGAAGGAAAGCAGCACCTCGGGGCATAATGTATCCCGAAGCGTCCGGTCCAAATTCCGACAATGCCTCGTCAAGACTTTCGGCGGGTACCATTCTCATCTTTCGGACTTGTTCCGGTGGCAGTTGGGAGACCACGACGACCTTGAACGCTTCGGCCTTGGTCAAGAGGGCCCAGGCTGTTTGACCATTGACCTCGTACGTTTCGTGCAGAAGCTGCTCTAACGCAGATGAATCTCCTGATTCAAACCATTTCAAAAAGTCTGAACGGCCAAGCCCTTCTGAACATTCCGCCAGCAATATGATCGTTCCGCCTTCTTCACAAGCGTAGCTCGCCATGTCGAGCGTCTTGTGCGCCTGAATAAAATTTATGTCATACGGCCGGCCTCCACAGCTTGCGATGACAACCTTCCGCTTCTCAGGTATCGCAATCGAGTGGCCGGTCAGATATCTCTCGCACGCTTTTCGATGAGACTCTCGCCAATGTCCGGCCAAAACCGATACTACACGTCCGCGTTCATCGACGATTGAATTGACACAAAAGGATGGGCCAATCTTCTCGGCAATTAGATCGCATTCAAGATGAATTGGATTGCCGTCCAACAGAGCCGTTCCTACTCCTGCCCGTCTTCCTCCAGTTTTAAAATCCAACGCCAGCATGTGCGTAGCGCGAATTGTTTCGGCTGCTGCAAGTCCGGGGCAGATCGATTTACGGCCGCCAGTAAAGCCGGCGAAGTAGTGGAACGCAATTCCGCCAACAAGAATCACATGTGTGAACTCCGTCAAAGCTCGATTAACTCGAACAGGAGTGCCCCGTGAAGTGTCGTCGAACAAAACCAGTCGTTCCTCGTTCTCGGGATCGTGATCAATCGTTCGAATACGCTGGGCGATGAAAGGGGTCAGCAGTTCTTCTTTCTCAGCAGCCGTTACGCGTCGATGAATTCCAGTGGCAAAGATGATTGCAATGTCTGGCGGGGAGATTCCGTGCTGAATGATTCGCCTCACCAGCAGGTTAACGATCTGCGCACTCCCGGTTGCTCGCGTGGCATCGGAAACTACTAGTAGGATCGAGTCGCCGGCATTCAACATCTCCTCCAGCGGCGGTCCCGCTATCGGTGAATCCAAAGCCTTTCCTATTTCCGCATCGCTCAACGGTCGCTCGACGTTTTCCTCAAGAGACAAAGAGCGAAATTGCGATTCGTTAAACTCAAGTGGAAACACACTGTCGCCGTACGCTAAATCGATGTGGGCCATGTAAGCGATTACCTGCGAGATGGTTGGAGGGACAACTAAACACCAAACGATATCAGCGCACGCTCGATAACATGCAAGGAAGCAAAATCGGTTTCCCCAGCGGTTCGCGCTTCTGCTAACCACGTCCGCAGCTGTCGAGCCTCAGCCAGCGATGTGATTCTGCAAGCACCGGTTAACGCCAACGTAACAAGACAATCTGGTGCTCCATGAGTCACCAGGGCCGCTTGCAGAGCAGCCTGCTCGCGAAGGTCCAGCGTGACCAAGAGATTTATTTCCATCCGTGTTGTTTGGACTAGTAACGTTCCTGTGGGTGAAACATGGTGCGAGGTAACAAGTTCACTTCAGCCATAATTCTGGAGACTTTGGCTAATCAAACGCGCTTGGATTGAAAGCACGCAGTCTCAGCGTGGCAAAAATGAAAAGTCTCGTCCTCGAAGTCCGTAGTCTCCATTTGAATCGTCAGATGGTCCACACCGAATCGCTCGTGAAGTTTAACACGCAGGTCCCGAAGCAATTCCGGTTGTGAAGTTGATCGTGAATGAATGACATGCGCACTCAACGCGTCGCGGCCCGAGGTGATGGTCCAAATGTGCAAGTCGTGAACGTCATCAACGCCGCGGGTCTCGAGAATCGCACGCTCAACGGCTGCCAGATTAATGTGAGACGGCGTGCCCTCGAGCAAAACATTCGTGGATTCTCGGATGAGGGTCCAGGAACTCCACACTATCAGTAATCCGATAAACACACTGAAGAGAGGATCTGCTTGATACCAACCGAATTGCCACATGAGGAAGCCCGCAATGATGGCGCCCACTGAACCGAGCGCATCGCTCAGTACATGAAGCCACGCGCCGCGAATATTCAGATCGATCTCGTGACGTCCATGCAGTATCCACGCACAGGTGAGATTTACAACGAGTCCGCCAATTGCGATCAGAATGACCGCACCACCACGTACAAGTGGAGGATCAAACCAACGTTCGTAGGCCTCGTAAAGAATCATACCTGAGATCAGAACCAGGGTGACGCCGTTAACCAGTGCAGCCACAATCTCGAGGCGGTAGTATCCGAAAGTCTTTTTCGATGTTGCCGGTCTCGATCCAAACCAAACTGCTAACAAAGCCAGGGCCAACGCGGCCACGTCCGTCAACATATGACCGGCGTCTGCGAGCAGAGCCAACGAACCTGTCCACAGTCCACCTAATCCTTCGGCCACCATGTACGCCGCAGTTAGCAGCAGCACCAAGCTTAAGCGGCGCTGACTATCACTGGCCCGACCGTGGCTGTGTGCATGAGGTCGTTGTGAATGGGTTGATTCTTGAAACGTCTGCTGGGCCATCTGACTTCTACATTCTATTTAGAGCCTGGGTCACATCGGCAATTATGTCTTCCGCCGCTTCAATGCCGACTGCAAATCTTACTGTTGCAGTTGAGACACCCGCTGCACTGAGTTGCTCGTCCGTAAATCCCGCGTGCGAAGAATAAACGGGATAACTAACAAGCGTTTCCACTCCTCCCAACGACGGCGCTGTACGTACTAACTTCAGAGAGTCGAAGAGTATCTCGGCTTCGCGTTCTCCACCTTTCAGGTCTACAGCTACGACAGCACCGAAACCACTCATCTGACGTTTCGCCGTTTGATACCCCGGGTCACTTTCCAGACCTGGGTAGTAAACGCGAGCAATCCTGGAGTGTATTTCCAATGCCTGGGCCAGCTTCAACGCGTTAGCGCATGCAGCGCGGACTCTCAAATCGCTCGACTTGATGCCGCGCGCCAGCAGATAAGCGGCTGCTGGATCGAGTGTACTGCCGATCAAGACTGAAACACGCCTTACGCGATCGACAAAGTCCCGACTACCAGCGATAGCTCCCGCCGTCAGATCGGAATGACCACCAAGGTATTTCGTCGCACTGTGCATAGTAGCGTCGATGCCATGTGAGAGCGGTTGCTGAAGAATAGGCGTCGCGAAAGTGTTGTCGATAATCGAAAGCACTCCCGCCTTTCGGGAGGCCGCAGCTGCCTCCTCAAGATCAACGATTCGATTGATCGGATTGGCCGGTGATTCAAACCAGAAGATCCTGGAGCGATCGGAAGCAAGATCAGGAAGTTGTGAGATTTGATCAATCGAGATGAACTTCGATTTAACACCAAACTTGGAGAGCAGATTGGTGATGATCTTCGTGGTGCCGCCGTAAACGGAGTCACATGCAATTACTTCATCGCCTGCTTCACACAGGGCGGCCATAGCACAGAAAGTAGCTGCTGAACCCGATGACGTGACTACACACGCCGCCGCTCCTTCAAGCTCGGCAATCTTACGTTCAACTTCGGCAACCGTTGGATTGGCGTAACGAGAGTAGAAGTACGCCTCGCCGAGCTCGCCTCGCGAGTAACGACGCATCTCGTCAAAGCTTGAAAAGCAGAAAGTAGAGGAGTGGAAAACCGGTGATACAACTGCACCAAACGGTTGCTCTTCGGTTCGTTCGCCACCATGAACGGCGATCGTGGCCGGAGAAGATTTCTTCTTGGAAGGAGATTCGTTAGTCATGCTCGCTGCTATTGCTGTCGAGCGTAGATTAACAAATTCCTGTAGGTGGTGACAGCAGCCTCGCAACCCGCCAAGCCTATTGTCGAGGCTAATGAAGGGCTGCAGAACAGCCCTTCATTTCCGCCCCACCGTGTTCCCCCTAGATCGCCGCTGCCTTAAGTGCACTATTAAAGTCGCTATAAAGTTCGTTGTAGCCTCGCAACGAGAGATTCAGTATTCCAACCAGATCGTCAGCATCTTTGATATTGATCACTGCGTTCACGTTGTTGAGAAACGCGCCGTGGGCATCCAGAGTGCGCATTGATGGCGACAGAAGAACAAAGAACAATCGCCGACGTTGTGCCGGTCGTAACACGTTGACCTCTCGGACGACAAAGGCAGCACCCTGCTCAACTGCATCAAAGTTTGGGTCGAGTAAGACTACGTCCAGTCTTTTTTCCCGCATTCGTTCTACCGCCTGTTCTGTGTCAAGCGCGACGAAAACCTGGTAACCATCCTTGGCCAACAGTCTGGCGATCTTCTCTCGGTGCTCTTCAGCTGTACACACCAGCACTTTGCGCTGCTTCCAGGGAACCGCATCGACAGCCGCAGCACTTTCTGGTTGAGTGTCCTTGCCTAAAACCGCTGCCAACATCTGCACGAGCTTCTCCGTTTCAGACGCTCCGTTAAGTTTCTGATCACCTGCCTCCACTTCAAAGAGCGGAGCGGGACGAGCGTGGCGATAGCGCTTGGAGTCGGTCGCTGGTGAGCCACCCAGTGATGCGCCACTTTTTGCAGACGCAGGACTGGCGGGTATCGTATCGATCTCCTGATTGCACTTGGGACAGTTCGTGGTGCGACGACCGGCTAGTTTCTGGTCATCGACTTGAAAGCGCGACGAACAATGGTGACAGACAATAATCATGGGTCTTGGTTGTTAGTCGATAATTCCAAGCAGTGAACCTGATTCAGACATTCCAGGTATCGAAGACGTTGAGCCATCGCGCCTGATGAAGTCTTCAGCAGCCGTGAGACCTTTCAGTGACAACAGCAGATTGTTCTGGTTGGTTGAGAACGCGAGTGCGTCTTCCAGAGTTATCGTATTGGATTCAACAAGGCTTTTGATCACCGTGTCGAAGTCTTGCATGCCATCGAGTTTCCCGTCGCGCATCGCATCAAGTAGAGACTTGCCTTCCGCTTCGCCAGACTCGATATACTCACGCGTACGCGGACTCGATCGAAGAATTTCAAGTGCTGCGATCCGTCCCTGTCCATCTCTTCTCGGAATCAAACGCTGAGAGATGATGTAGCGGAACGTCTGTGCCAACCGAGTACGAATGACGGGCTCTTCGTTTTTGGGATACAGACCGATGATGCGATCAACAGTTTTTGAAGCGTCGATCGTATGCAAGGTTGAGAGCACCAGGTGTCCGGTCTCAGCTGCCTCTAGCGCAATCTCTGTTGTTTCGAAGTCCCGCATTTCACCAATCAAG
>DATBMP010000491.1:0-6708 GCA_036554845.1 Pyrinomonadaceae bacterium | reverse complement strand
TTTGCCAAAAACCTCGACACCGGCGAAACCTACGCCATCGCAGCCGACGAAAGAGTTCGCACGGCCAGCACGATCAAGATCGCCGTGATGGTCGAGGCATTTGCTCGTGTTGCCGAAGGCAAAGCGAAGTGGACTGATGAGATCGTATTGACCAAGGAGAAGAAGGTAGGCGGTTCAGGAATCCTTCCCGAACTCTCTGATGGGTTGAAGCTGATATTGCGTGATGGTGTGAACCTAATGATGTTGCTAAGCGACAACACTGCGACGAACCTGGTACTGGATGTGGTAACGACCGATGCGGTGAACGCGAGAATGGAATCGCTCGGTTTCAAGAACATCAAGATCCTCCGCAAGGTTTTTGGCGGAGGGGACAGCACTGCCAATAAAGATCCTGAAAACAAAAAGTACGGTCTCGGGTTCGCGACCTCACGAGAGATGGTTTTATTGCTCGAGAAGTTGGAACGCGGTGAAGTTGTCTCGCCCACCGCATCGAAGGAGATGATTGACCTCATGAAACGCGAACAGGTGAGGTTCGCGATTGGCAGATCAATGTCTGGAGTACCTCTCGCCAGTAAATATGGAGCGCTCGACAATCTCCGCAGCTCCATCGGGGTCATCTACTCGAAGAAGGGAAGAATTGCGATGGCGATAACGGTCGATGAAATGCCCGAGGTGATCTGGAGCGTTGATAATCCCGGTTATCTATTGATGTCGCGGCTTTCAGTGATACTTGCAGATGGATTAGCAGTCAGCACGAGCAATGGAGACCGCTGAAGAACCACGCGCAACGCAGTCTTGCATCTCATTTTCTTGCTGCAAATGTATCCAAAAATCTGTACACTGGGCTGGAATTTTGGATGTCGGAGTTTGATCCTTCCGTAGTGATTCCATCAAAGTCCCCATAAAGAGGGAAAGTTCAAAACCATTGGTAGCTCGAAAAAGCGCGGAATAATAGGTGCAAGCTTCAAGCTTACACAGAAGGATCGGCCAGGTCCGCGGCCGCTAAAAATTCCGACATCGAGGATGAGTTAACCATTAGGCTCCACCGAAATCCATCGAAAGATGTGTTTTGCTTGGTTGGACGATGGGTCTTCAAATCGGAACTCACCCTGAGAACTCAAACTATTCGCCGGTTGGAGGAACAAATGAAAAGTTCAATCCTACTTAGAAGTGTGACTACCTTTCTGTTGGGAATGTTTGTCCTTGTACTTTTTGCGGAGGCCGCGATAGCCCAGGGCGGTACTTCAACGATAAGCGGTACGGTTTCTGACCAGCAGGGAAAGCGAATTGCCGGTGCTCTGGTTACGCTTAGCAACACCGAGAAGAGTTTTACCCGCACTCAAAGCACAAACGATTCCGGGGGCTTCACTTTTAATCTTCTTCCGCCAGGGCAATACCAAATCGACGTGGAGGCCCAGGGCTTCAAGAAAGGCATCACAACGAACGTAGACGCATTAGTAGACAAATCTACCAACGTTGACGTCGCACTTGAGATTGGTGACGTGAACGAGACGGTAACAGTGTCGTCTGGCGCAGGTGAAGTTCTACTGAATACACAGGATGCGTCGCTCGGAAATAATTTTGTCAGCCAGCAAATTTCTCAGTTGCCGCTTGAGGCGCGCAATCCAATCTCACTACTTACGCTCCAGCCCGGTGTCACTCGTGCGGGAAATGTAACCGGAGCTCGCAGCGATCAATCCAATATCACCCTGGACGGCGTTGACATTAATGAGGCGCAAACGAATAACATCAACGATCCCGTGCTCAGGCTGAATGCGGAGGCTGTTGAGGAATTTCGCGTGGTAACTGCGAACGCTAATGCAACGCAGGGCCGTTCAGCTGGTGCGCAAATTTCCCTGATTACCAAGAGCGGCACCAACGAGTTTCATGGCGCAGCCTTTTGGGCGCACAGAAACACAATTTTCACAGCCAATAACTTCTTCTTGAACCGCTCTGGACTTCCCCGACCGCGCTTATTAAGGAACACCTATGGTGCAGCAGTTGGTGGCCCGATTAAGAAAGACCGGCTGTTCTTCTTCTACAGTTATGAAGGCCGGCGCGATGCGAGCGGTACCACAGTTGGACCAAGAACTGTCCCTCTACCGCACCTCGGGCGCGGTGAAGTTAGATTTCAAGGTTGTCCTCCAGGTGTGACTCCTTGCACAGATGCAAATGATCAATTGATAGCTCTAACCCCCGCACAACTTACTTCGCTATTTCCGGTGGTGGGATTAAACCCAGCAGCACTTAGCGCCTTGGCCAGTGCAGCGTCGCGCTATCCTGCAAATGACTTCGATACCGGAGACCTTTTTAATACCGCAGGGTTTCGTTTCAACGCTTCGACGCCTGTCAAACGCGAATCGCAACAACTACGACTTGACTACAATCTCACCGATAATGGTAGTCAGCAGATCTTCTTCCGCGGTAGCTATCAACGCGACAACGAACCGGTAAGCTTTACCAATCCTCAGGCGTTCCCGGACACGGCACCGCGAACGCGTTGGTATCACCCCTACGGCTTTGTCGCCGGACACACCTGGGCTATCAACAGCTCGATGACCAACAATGTTCGTTATGGTCTTACTCGTCTCGCGTTGAGCGATCTGGGTGACACTGGTGAGAACTTTGTGAACTTCCGGTTCATTTTCGACCCCACGCTGGCAACCTATAGCTTCACTCGCGTGAATCCGGTCCACAACATCACAGATGACTTCTCATATGTCCGCGGGGACCATTCAATGCAGTTTGGCACAAACATTCGTGTCATCCGCAACGCCCGGTCTGAGTTCAGTGCTGCATTTGATTCCGCCGTCACGAACCCATTCTTCTATCAGTCGTCAGGCAACGTACTCATTACTCCGTTAACGGCGGCGGGTTACTCAATCACAAGTAATCCCGATGATCTGAAATCGGCGTTAACGGCGGTTATCGGTCGTCTGTCGCAATACACGGCGCGATTCAACTTCGGGATCGATGGTGCGCCGTTGCCGGCTGGTTCCCCGGTCTTTCGAGAGTTTGCGACAGAAGAATATGACCTCTACGCCCAAGATGTTTGGAAGGTCAATCAAAACCTGACCCTAACGCTCGGTATACGTTACGGCTTGAGCAAGCCCGTCTACGAGACGCAAGGATTTATGGCCAAACCAAATATTCCGCTGGGTGTTTATTTGGAACGGCGAATTGCTGCCGCGGATGGTGGGGTTAACTATACGGAACCGATCACCGTCGACAAGACAGATCACTTCTACAATTGGGACTTGAATAATTTGCAGCCGCGCATCGCTGCTGCATGGTCTCCAAACTTTGGGGACGGCTTCCTCGGAAAGATATTTGGCGACAAAGGAAGTGGCGTAATCCGAGGTGGTTTCGCGATTACTAACGACTATTTTGGTCAACAGTTGGCAGTCACCTTCAACTCCCAGAACACGCTGGGGTTTGCTTCGTCACAAACGATTCCAGCAAACACCTACAACGTGACCACAAATCCGGCGCCGCTATTCACCGGGTTCGGAATGCCGATTCGTCCGTTGCCCAATATCGTGGTTCCGGGCAACTTAACATTCCCACAACAGCGATCTTCCAATTTTGCCCGACGCATTGAAAGTTCCCTCGACGGAACTCTTCAGTCGCCGATCAACTACAGTTGGAATGTTTCGCTTCAACGCGACTTGCCCCACGGGATGGTATTCGAAACTGCCTACATCGGAAGGTCAGCCCGCAACCTGCTTGCTGGACGCGATGCAATGCAGCCGAACCTGAACTTCCGTGATCCGCGGTCGGGACAAACCTGGACCGAGGCGGCCTCAATTCTTGAAAGACTGCGAGCCGCAAATGCTTCGATAAACAACGTGGGTGCATTACCGTTTTTCGAGAATCTTTATGGGCCAGGTACTCTGGGGTCAATCCTCTTCGGCATTCCGACGCTGACGAATACTCAAGCGGTGTACGCGATGATGCCGCTGAATAGTCGAAATTCGAGTTGCGCATCGGTCGGCGGTTGCTTTGAACTGCAAAACGATTGGACCACGGCGCAAGATATTCTCGACCGGTTTTCAGGCCAACGCTACTTCTACCAGCCACAATACGGAGCTTTGGCTGTGTATAGCACCATCGCCTCTTCTGATTACCACGGTGGTACGTTCACTCTGCGTCAGCGCTTCCGCAACACGCTGACTTATGACATCAACTACACGTTCTCGAAATCGATGGATGATGTGTCTGGCCTCCAGACAGACGCACCGTTCACACCGTTTGTCCTAAACGCATTAGACCTTCAGCAACAACGAGCGGTCTCAGATTTCGACGTGCGTCACGTAGTGAATGCCAACGCAATCTGGCAACTACCCATGGGGCGTGGCCGAATGCTTCTGGGCGACACTAATTCAGTTGCAGATGCTATTTTGGGTGGCTGGCAGCTAACCGGAATCTTTCGCTGGAATTCTGGCTTACCTGTCGAAGCTCCGCTAGATTTCGGCGGCTGGCCCACAAACTGGAACCGTCGCAACTACACCACGCGCATCACGAATATCCAGTCGAATCCCAATCGCGGTGGAACCAACCCGGCTAACTTGTTCTCGGATCCCGAAGCGGCTTTCCATAGCTTCCGCAGCGGACTTCCGGGTGAGCGCGGTGACCGGAATATCTTCCGTTACCCTGGGTTCGTCACGTTGGATATGGGCCTCGCGAAATCGTGGAACATGCCCTGGAGTGAAAAGCAACAACTACAGTTCCGTTGGGAGGTTTTCAACGTTACCAACACGCAACCACTAACTTCGGTTGACGGATTTGTTCAGGCCGTCGATCCCTTCCTTTCCAGTTCAACGCCTACGGGAAGCTTCGGCAACTTCACTGCTATTCAGGGGTCGCCGCGAGTCATGCAATTCGGCCTACGCTTCGCGTTCTAAGTTGGTTGGTTTGTTTGAGAGGTTTGAAAAAGGCAGCGGGCTGCGGCAACCTAATCCGCAGCCCGTTGTTGCATACGGCAGTTGAAGCGTAATCTACGACCTTCATACGGTGAAGAAATGACCGTCCAAAAAACAAGGCAGCCGCATCGAAGCAAAACTGTCAGGCTCTGCCGGAAGAAACGGATCGGCGTGGCCATCCTCTTGATAACGATCCTGTTGACTAATTTAGTCGGCAGCACAGTTGCTCAATCCGGTCATACGCTTTTCGGTGACGTGAAGGTAGATGAGAGTAAGACTGACGGTCTCAGCCCCATGAGCCTGGACTTACTACTCTATAACCTCGGTGGTCTCATCGTTGCTCGTCAACGTGTGTCGACCAATGGCCGCTATCGTTTTTTGGGATTACGTCCTGGTGAATATGATCTCGTGGTTGAAGTTGAGAATGCCGAGGTGGCGCGAATTCGAGTGACGATAAGCGGAGGCGCACCAACTGATAATCGTCAGGATCTGGAATTTGAATGGAAACCAGGATTCAAAGGTAATCTAACCGAAAAAAAACGGACCGTCTCCGCAGCCGATTTCTACAAACGCGCCGGTGCGAACCAATCGTTATTTGAAAAGGGACAGGCGGCCGTCGATAACAAGAAGTATTCTGAAGCAGTTGCTTTCTTTCGCCAGTTGCTGGCGCAGGACCAACAGGACTTCCAGGCCTGGACGGAACTTGGCACGGCCTATTTCCTGTCCGACAAGAAAGACGATGCCGAAAAAGCATACGTGGAGGCAATTAAAGTCAGACCGACATTTGCTTTAGCGCAGATGAATTTGGGTCGAGTTCGTGTGGTGCAGAAGAAGTTTGAGGAAGCAATTCCACCTCTTAGCACGGCCGTTGAGTTGAATCCTGCGTCGGCCGAAGCGAATTACCAACTTGGCGAGGCCTACTTGCAGATTAAGAAGGGTTCGAAGGCAGTAGGTTACCTAAATGAAGCGGCCCGGCTCGGCCGCGCGGAGGCTCATCTCCGCCTCGCTTCTCTCTATAACGCGGCAGGAATGAAAGACAAGGCGGCGTTCGAATACGAGGAGTTCCTGAAGAAAAAACCCGATTATCCCGATCGAAAGAAGCTCGAGCAGTACATCAATGAAAACAAGAAATCGTGAGCAGGAAAACAGAACTCGCCACGGTGCAAACCTGACCTGTAGACGCTGCTGACCTTATTGCAGCCTCATCCAAATTACCGCTGTTCCGCACCTGATTCGCGGTTTCTATCAAGCAAAAAATCGTATTCGTAATCCATTTAATCGTAGACCCCTCGTTCTCGGTCGATCCAAAAGCGTGAACGTCAATCAGATTTTGGATTGACGCAGCCCACCCTTCTTGATCGAACGCGATTAGGACCATTAAATTCCTTTGAATTTCCGACACGAGTGCCATCAACTTCAAGCGGAATACTATCTGCATACCGTGAATACACAGTCGGGATTCAATCTCACAATTCGGAGGACTTTATGAAAAAGCATTCTGTTATGCGGTGTCTGGCTTTGACACTTGCAGTTCTGGCTTTTGCGTCCCCGGCATATGCACAGACTGGAAGTTCTACCGTTAGGGGCACAGTGCGGGACCAACAGGGAAACGTGGTCGCTGGCGCCAGTGTGACTCTGACCAATGCTGAGCGGAATTTTAGTCGCACACAAACTACGACAGAGAACGGTACTTACGTCTTTCCTTCCGTCCCGCCAGGGAACTACCAATTAGACGTCGAGGCAACCGGCTTTAAGAAGGCTTCGGTTCCCGACGTGAACGCCCAGG
>DATBMP010000480.1:0-8822 GCA_036554845.1 Pyrinomonadaceae bacterium | reverse complement strand
GAAGATTCTCAGGTTTGAGTGAAACAAGGATGCTGGTGCCCCAGATCGCAACTAACGCCGCTAATGCGCCCCCAAGGAGTGAGATAAGCAGACTGTCTCTTAACAACTGCCTGATCAATCGCCAGCGTGCAGCGCCGAGCGCAGCTCGAATTACGAATTCACGCTCGCGCTCGGCTGTGCGGGCCAGCAACAGGTTGGCAAAGTTTGCGCAGGCGATGAGTAGGACCAGACTGACTGCGGCAAAGAGGATTATCAGAGCACGCCGCGATTCGCCCACGATCCGATCGTGTAAGGGAATGAGTGCGGTGCTGCGGTTCTTGTTGTCCGCCGGGTATTGTTCAGAGAGCCTTCTGTCGATGATCCCCATCTCTGCACGGGCTTCTTCAATATCCACGCCGTCGGCGAGTCGCCCGTAGGATCGTAAAAAATGCACGCTGCGAAAGCTTGCGCCCAACGGACTAGTGACGTGCACTGGTGCCCAGGCCTCTGCCAACACCACCGGCGTCGAAAAACCTGCGGGCATGACACCAACGATCGTATAGATGTTGCCGCTGAGGGGTATGGTCTTTCCGACAATGTGTGGATCTCCACCAAATTGCTGCCTCCAGAGATCGTGACTTAGAACCGTAACGAATGGGTTACCGGGTTTGTCATCTTCGGAAGTAATCACCCGACCACGAGCAGCCGCAACGCCGAGTGTGGCAAACAAGTCGCCAGTGACGAGGCCCACTTGAAATTGAACTGGTTCGGAACCGGCGGCGTAGTCGAGGGATTGGACCACCTGGCCGCCGACCTTACTGAAGGTGCGACTCTGCGCTCGGACATCAGCAAGATCTGGAGCAGATTGATTCGAACGAAAGCTCACCAGTCGGTCCGGAGCGTGATAAGGCAGGGGCCGTAACAGCACTGCATTAACCACACTGAAGATGGCAGAGTTCAAACCAATTCCGAGCCCGAGTGTAATAACAGCGATGGCCGTGAATGCCGGACGCCTGCGCAGGCTTCGAATGCCGTAGCGAATGTCTTTGATTATGGTGTCCATGAGTTGGTCCGTTTGTCGGTTGTCAGTTGGGTCTTGGGACTTTGGTCTTTGGTCTTTGGTCTTGGGACTTGGGTCTTAGTCGGGGGTGGCTTTGACTAAGACCAAAGACCAAAGACCCAAGACCACCACAGAAAACACACTACTGACTCATTCGTAACGCAACGCTACCAACGGATCGATCTTCGTTGCGCGACGTGCCGGCAGATAACAAGCCACCAGCGCCACCACAAACAAACTCCCGGCGACGAGCCCAAAGGTTGTGACGTCATGTGTCTCGACGCCATACAAGAAAGTCCTTAAAAGTCGCGTCAATCCCAACGCTGCCAACACGCCAATTCCCACTCCGAGCAACGCCAGTAAAAATCCCTGACTTAACACCATCTTGATGATGTCCGCCGGTCGCGCGCCCAATGCCATGCGCACTCCGATGTAATGCGTCTGCTGGCTAACGGAATACGAAACCACTCCGTAAATCCCGATCGACGCGAGTAGCAACGCAACTCCTGCAAAGATGCTGATTAACAACGCCGGAAAGCGGCGCATGAAGGACGCTGGTGTATCCGAGATCATCTGGTCCATTGTGCGCACGTTGAAAATTGCTGCATCCGATTCAAGAGAGCGCACCTCAGTTCGTAAGGAGTTAACAATGGAGTTGGGATCGTTTGTCGTGCGGACTACGAGATTGGCAAAGGTTGAGGAGCTTTGGCGGAACGGATAATAAAGTACCGGTTTGATCTCCTGATCCAAACCGGTGATCTTCACATCGCCAACAACCCCGATGATCAGATCTGGTTGCGTCTGAAGTGACGTATAAACTAATCGTTTGCCGATTGGGTCGCGTCCAGCAAACATCGTGTCGGCGATGTGCTTACCAATGATCACGACGCCTGGTCCGTCAGGTTTGTCGCCTTCGTCAAAGTTACGACCCGCCACCAGCGGAATTCCCAGAGTTTGAAAATACGAGTCGTTTACGGTGCGGATGTTTGCCTCAGTTTCCTGCCCGGCAGGTGGGATCGGATCGCCTTCGATATTGAAACGCGTCGTGTTGCCACCGTTCAGAGGAAGGATGTTCACCGTTCCTGCCCCGGTAACACCCGGCAGTGCGCGCACACGTTCCGTGAGTTGATCGTTGAAATTGATCTGCGCGCTCTGCTCGGCATACTTCATGGGCGGCAGAACCACCGTCATCGTCAGCAAGTTCTCGGTTTTGAAACCCACGTTCGAGTCCAGCAATCGCAACAGACTCTTAATCATCAGCCCGGCTCCAATCAGGAGCACCACTGCCAACGCGATCTCGGTAACAACCATCGCGCTGCGTAGACGATGCCCTGCACCGGCAGACGCGTTTCGTCCCCCTTCCTTCAGCACTTCGTTCAGATCTAAACGAGAGGATTGCAGCGCGGGAGCCAGACCGAACAGGATTCCGGTAAGCAATGACAGGCCGAACGAGAAGGCGAGAATCGTAGCGTCGACGCGCAATGATTTGAGGAACGGCATTGCATTGAGCTGTGCTTCCGGCAGCGAAGCGACGAGCGCCGGCACAGCCCAGAATGCGACCAATAGACCACCGATACCGCCGACTAAAGAAAGCAGCAACGATTCAGTCAGCAGTTGACGCACAACGCGTGAACGACTTGCGCCGAGTGCCGCTCGTATTGCTACTTCTTTCTGTCTCGCGAGCGATCGCGTCAGTAACAGACTAGCTACGTTGGCGCAGGCGATCAGCAGGACAAACCCTACTGCGGCAAGTAACACAAGCAGGATTGGTTTGACCGCTCCCGTGACCTCCTCTTGTAAGGGAACTAACGCTGCGATTGTGCCGGCATGCGAATCACCGTGCTCCTGTTGAATTCGACTAGCGATCACACTCACATCAGATTGCGCTTGTGCAGCATTCACCCCCGGTTTAAGACGGCCAATAAGATTCGTTCCATGCATGAAACGGCGCGTGAGTTGGTTCTGAGTAGGCTGGTATGGGAGGAAGAGATCTGCGGGCCTCAATGCAAACTGAAAACCTGCGGGCAAAACACCGATGACGGTGTAGCTTTCACCATTGATCGTCAGTGCTTTGTTAAGGATGGATGGATCGCCGCCAAACCGGCGTTGCCACAGCCCGTACGTGAGTACGGTGAACTTTGGACCATTTGGTTGATCCTCACCCGCCTGAAACGTTCGGCCGATAACTGGCTCGACACCGAGCACCGAGAAGAAGTCGGCGTTAACTCGTGGTGCCTGTAACACCTCGGCTTCACCATGGCCCGATAGAACGGCGCCACCACCGGTGTACGCAGCAAGTCCTGCGAACGCGTTGTTCTTCTGATAGTCCTGATAGTCAGGATATGAGAACTCACGCTTCGCATACTGCTTTTGGGGAGTCTGTTCCCACAGGTGATACAGCTGGTCCGACGATCGATACGGCAATCCACGTAACAGAGCTGAATCAACAATCGTGAAGGTTGCCGTGCTGCCACCGATACCGAGCGCCAGCGTAATGACAGCGATCAAGGTGAAGCCTGGTTTGTTTAGCAATGTGCGAACGCCATAGCGCAAATCCTGAAACAACTTATTCACTGTCGTAACTCCTCTTATTCATATCTGAGCGCCACCAATGGATCGACTTTCGTCGCGCGCCTCGCCGGTAGGTAACAGGCAATCAACGCCACCAGCAGCAAGCACAGTGAGACACCAAACAGAGTCAGCCCATCGGTAGGACTAACCTCAACGAGCAAACTCTGCAGATAACGGGTTAGCGCCCACGCTCCTGCGAGGCCCGCCACCACGCCTATCAACGCCAGCGCCATTCCGTTCTCCACCACCATCCGCAACACATCAATCGCTCGAGCACCGAGCGCCATGCGTATTCCGATCTCATGTGTTCGCTGAGAGACTGCAAAGGACATCACCCCATAAATTCCCACGGCCGCGAGCACCAACGCGACGAACGCAAAAATCCCCAAAGCTCCGGAAGAAAATCTGTAGAGCGAGAGGGAGAGGGAACGGACCTGCTCCATCGTTCGCACATCGAAAACCGGTTGGTCCTTATCGATGGCCCAGACCTGATTGCGGATTGGAGCTACTAACGCTGTTGGCTCCATTCTTGTTTTCGCGACCACGACCATCGCGCTCAATGGCGCCTGGGCGTGTGGCAGGTAATAGTCCGACGTCACGGGCAGGTTCAATTCGTGCTTTACGTCCTCAACTATGCCGACTACCTCCATCCAAGGGTTCTGTTCAATTGTTCCCGTGAATCGCATCCGTTTTCCGATGGCTTCACTGTTGGGCCAGTACTTACGAGCGAGTGATTCATTAACGATGATTACCGGAGTCGAACCTGCACGATCGTTTTCGTTAAAGGTTCTTCCTGCTAGAACCTGTACGCCCATCGTTTCGAAGTACCTAGGCGTGCAGACCCGATAACGTCCGCCAAACTCCTGTCCGCGAGGTGGCTCGGGAGTTCCTTCGATTAAGAACGAGGTCGATGAATTACTGCCACCGAGAGGCAAGTGATTGACAAGTGCTGCGGAGTCGACTCCTGGCAAAGCTTCAACTCGTTGGACCAGGTCGGCATAGAATGAAGCGCGCCCGGCATCGTCTCTGTACTTGGCAGGCGGCAGGATGAGGTTCATGGTCAGAACATTTTCAGGATCGAAACCACCATCCGTTCTGGCCAACGCAATGAAGCTACGCATGAGAAGTCCCGCGCCGACAAGAAGCATTAGCGAAAACGCGACTTCAGACACGACCAGCATCCGTCGCAGGCGATGAGAGCCGGAAGCACCCAGACGTTCACCTTCTTTAAGCGACTTGTTGAGATCGAGTTTTGAGGATTGCCAGGCAGGTGCGAGTCCAAAGAGCAACCCACTCAACACGGAAATTCCCAGAGTGAAAAACAGGACAGACGGGTTGATTCCCATCCGGTCCCAACCCGGCGCGAATCTGCTCGCCTCACCGGGATTAAATGCTCGCAGAAGATCCACACCCCAATAAGCGATCAGCACACCGAAAGCGCCGCCAATCAGGGCGACAATCAAACTCTCGATCAGTAACTGCCGAATAATCCTCCATCGACTCGCCCCCAACGCCGAACGCAGGGCGATCTCTTTCTGCCGGCTCGCGGCGCGCGCAAGCATCAGATTGGCCACGTTGGCGCAGGCAATTAAGAGAACCAGACCAACAGCGGCCATCATTACCCAGAGCGCAGTACCGTAGAGACGGACCGTGTCAGCGACAATTGGAAAGGTGACGACGCTCCGTCCCGTGTTGGTATCTGGATACTCTTTTTCGAGACGCGCTGCGATGGCTTCGAGGTCAGCTTGGCCTTGTTCAACCGAGACATTGGACTTCAGCCTGCCGATGACCCAATAGGCATGGTTGATGCGGTTGGCAGAGAGTTCTGGAGTCAGCGTGATCGGCACCCATACCTCGGCGCCTTTAGGATAGTTGTAGCCTGCGGGCATCACGCCAACGACGGTTCGCGTAACACCATTAAGTGTGATGGTGCGGCCAATGATGTTTGGATCAGCTCCAAAACGGCGTTGCCACAAGGAATGACTGAGGATGGCGACGGGGTCTTTACCGGGCTGGTCCTCGTCAGAAAAAAAGCTCCGTCCCATCACCGGCTTCACACCGGTCACCTCGAAAATATTTCCTGAAACCAGGAAGCCCTGAATGCGCTCTGGCGGATCAATCCCAGTGAGGTTTGTGCTCCACCAGCGAATCAAACCCATGTGTTCAAAGGTTTGGTTCTGCGACCGGAGGTCCAGGTAGTTCGCGACCGTTACCTCGTTTCGATCCAGACCCCGGCTCGGCTGCTTCTCCCAAACAGCTACGACGCGTTCAAGGTTGGGAAAATCAAGTGGCTTAACAAGCAGTGCATTGACCGCACTGAAGATCGCGGTGGTACCACCGATACCTAAGGCGAGGGTGATAACAGCAACTGTGAGGAAACCAGGACGCTTTAAAAGATTACGAATCGAATAACGAATATCGCTGCGCAGACCTCCCATCGCTGGTCCTCCTATTCGTCGCAGAGATTGCTTCAGGAAATCCTGATCGAATCAGTAGTCCTGAAATCCGGTGGTATCTCGTGGCACGCAGTTGCGGACACTAGATCAAATCCGCAAACAGCGTCTCTTCCACTAACACCACGAAGCTTGCCTTAACCGACTAACAAGAGCAGAGCGCAGACTTTTGAAAATTTCAGTCACCAACAATCCAACCATCTTCAAGGCGCACAATCCGGTTGCCATACGCAGCATTGGTTTCGGAGTGCGTGACCTGAACGATGGTGGTCCCTTCGTCGTTCAGGCGCTTGAACATCTCCATGATTTCTCGACCCTGGCTTGAATGGAGATTGCCGGTCGGTTCGTCAGCCAGGATGACGCGCGGTTTCGCCACCACGGCGCGCGCGATACCGACGAGCTGTTGTTGCCCGCCGGATAGTTGGGTGGGATACAGATCTTTCTTGCCAACAATCTGAAAACGATCGAGCGTGTCGCAAACGATTGATTGACGATCCTTGCGACCAACGTCTCTATAAGAAAGCGGGAGCTCGAGATTTTCGAAAACGGTCTGATCATCCAACAAGTGATAACTCTGAAAGACAAATCCTATGTTTGTGTTACGAACGCCGGCACGTTTCTTGTGATCAAGCTTGTGAATTGCAACGTCTTCGAAGTAGTACTCGCCGTTCCACAATTGATCGTGCATTCCCAGGATATGAAGTAACGTTGACTTCCCCGCCCCGGACGGTCCCATGATCGAAACGAACTCACCGGGTTGAATGTCTAGATCGATGCGTCGTAGCACGTACGTGCGCGCCGGCCCTTGCGGAAAACTCTTCTCGATGTTGCGCAAGCGGATCATTGAATGTCTCCAAACCCGCTCTCCTTCAACTCTCGTTTCGCTTCTTCAATCTCAGCACGCCGACTGGCAGATCCCGTCTCTTCTTCAACAATGAGTCCGTCAAACAGATGGACGATTCGATCAGCGTGCTGGGCGTACCGAGGATCATGGGTCACCATGCAGATCGTTGCGCCGCCTCGGTGGAGTTCGCGCATCAGCTCCATTACAGCTTCGCCATTGGTCGAATCCAGATTGCCCGTCGGCTCGTCAGCGAGCAGGATGCTGGGTTGACCTGCCACGGCACGTGCAACAGCTACGCGCTGTTGTTGACCACCGGAAAGTTGGCTCGGTAGGTGTTTGGCGCGATGGGCCATGCCCACTCGTTCCAGCGCTTCGGTCACACGTTTCTTTCTGTCAGCGGAACTCATTCCTCGATATGTCAGAGGGAGTTCAACATTCTCATAGACAGTTAGGTCGCCGATCAGATTGAAACTTTGAAAGATGAACCCGACCTCACGATTTCGTATGCGTGCTCGTTGCGACAGAGAAAGGCTTTCGACGGAGTTTTCGTTGAGGACGTACTGCCCATCAGTGGGTGTGTCCAACAGACCAAGAATGGACAGCAATGTGGACTTGCCGCAACCGGATGGACCAGCTATTGAGACGTACTCGCCTTTTTGAATATCGAGATGAATGCCGGAGAGGGCATGCGTCTCAACCTCGTCGGTGTAGAAGACCTTTTTCACGTCTGAGAGATGGATTAGGGGTTGGGTTGAATTCATTGTTGAACTCATTTGGGAGATCTCCTTGGGTTAGATCTTTGTCAGGTTGTCCGTCGTCAGTGGTCAGTTGTACCTGGGTATTTGGACTTTGGACTTTGGTCTTTGATCTGGCCTTTGGTCGCGAGAGCGCGTCATTGCCGCAACACAGTCAGTCAGTACCACCTCGCGTTAGCGAGTGGATCGCTGCCAAACATGAACGCCCCTATCCAATCGATCCACCCGCTACCGCAAGGTGGTACTGACTGCTTGACCCGCTGCGAGCATCAACCAAAGTCCGACCGGCTCCAAGACCAAAGACCTACGGCCACTAACAACTGACAACGGACCACTGACAACTACCACCGCCACACTCACCGCAATCGAATCGTCTCGTAGTTATCCCACGCTGATGTTTCCGACAGAATTATCTGGTCGCCTTCGCTAAGGCCACTTACGATCTCGATCCTATTCACCGAAAATCGACCCAGGCCCACGGTCACGCGACTCGCATGTCCATCCGGCGTCAAACGAAACAACTTCACGGTCGATTGACCCTGACCAAACGCCGGTCGTCCCACATGCAACACATTTTCGAGGCGTTCCAGTTCGATTGTTCCAACAACGCTGAGATCAGGACGCGCGCTCGCGGGAAGTGGCCCAATCAGCGCCGCATCAACCGTAAACGTTCCTTCGCGTGCCGCAGGATCGATGCGCGACACGCGACCCTGGATCAGGCCATTGCGAGTGTCTACTTCAACCACCTGACCAAGTCTCACGTCGTTAATCTGCGTTTCGGGAATTCTCAATTCCGCCTTTAGCGACAGCGGATCAGCAACACGCGCGATATCAAATCCTGGTGTCACCTGTTGTCCGACCTGTACGGTGATCTGTTGCAGCACACCGGCGGAACCCGCTCTTACTTTCAAGCTTTCAACCTGGTCGTGTCTGAGTTTGGCGAAGGTCCGTAGTTGTTCAACCCGACTACGCTGAGCATTCAGCTGCGCCTGAATCGACTTTGTGCTGATTGCCAGTCGCTTCTTTTCCACGCTCAGTCGGTTGGCGATGTCCTGAACCTGGACCCGAGCAATCTTCAAAGTCAGATCCGCAATGAGGCCCTGCTTGCCAAGCTCTTCATTAGTGTCCAGCTGAAGTTTTGCCTGGCTGTACTCGGCGTT
>DATBMP010000217.1:0-15144 GCA_036554845.1 Pyrinomonadaceae bacterium | reverse complement strand
TGCAGCTGAAACGTGCAGCGATCTTGAACCCTTGCTGGAACCCAACAGCTTCGCGAAAGACACTGAGCCAGGAACGAGGCAAGAGGCGGGGGGCACGTGAACGTTAGAGAGGCTGCAGTTTTGATGGGCGCTGATGCCAGTCATGTAAGCGCTGAGTTGTTTGACAAACAGATAAAAGACTTTTCGATCGATTCGCGTTCAGTCGACGCGGGCGAGTTGTTCTTCGCTTTGTCGCAGGAAGACTACGCCCGCGCCGGTTTTAATGGCACGTTCGTCGATGCGCACAAGTACATTCCCGAAGCTTTGGATCGAGGTGCTGTTGCCGCAGTTGCTAGAACAGACCGGGTTACCGGTGATTCAACACTCGAAGCGCTCAAGCCGCGACTGCTTTTAGTTGAGGACGCGATCGCTGCGCTGCAAACCCTGGCTCGCAGAGTCTACGAAGCATGGAACAAACCTGTTGTTGGAATAACCGGCAGCGCTGGAAAGACTACTGCAAAAGAACTCACGGCGCATGTCTTGTCGGCAACGGGAAAACGCGTGTTGAAGAGCGAACGAAACTACAACAACGGTCTCGGTTTGCCGCTTGCGGTTTTGCGAATGGTTAGTGAAGGTCTGGCGCCCGATCAGTTTGATCTGGCGGTGCTTGAAATGGGCATGTCGTCTCCCACCCATGAGATCCAGCGATTGACCAGGATCACACCACCCGATGTCGGTGTGGAGTTGATGGTCGCGCCGGTCCATTTGGAGTATCTCGGATCAATCGAGAACATCGCTGCTGCTAAAGCTGAACTGATCGAAGGACTCAAACCTGGTGGTACTGCTGTTTTGAATGCCGACGATGAGTGGGTGATCAAGATGCGAGAAAAGCATCACGGCCGTACGATAACCTTCGGCATAGAACGACCGGCAGATGTCACCGCCACCGATATTGACACGGGGCGGCTCGGGTTGATCAGGTTCACCTTGAAAACACCGCTGGGTACTGCCGCCGCCGAACTTCCGATGAGTGCTCGCCACAATTTAATGAACGCTCTCGCAGCATCAGCAGTGGCTACAGCATTTGCGATCCCTGCTGAACAGATCGCAGCTGCTTTGAAAACAGCTCAACCGCCACAGATGAGAGGTGAGGTTCTCGACTTTGCGGCCGGGTTCACAGTTGTCGATGATTCTTACAATTCAAACCCGCGCTCGCTGATAAACATGGTTCGGACAATTGCGGAGGGCGGCGAAGGACGCCAGAGAAGAATCGTGATCGCAGGTGAAATGCTGGAACTGGGAAACGAAGAAAAACAACTGCATTACGAAGCAGGCAGAGACATTGCAGAAGCAGGCGTTGAGCTACTCTGGGGCGTGCGGGGTCTGGCCGCCGAGTTGGTCAAAGGCGCTGCTGAAGCGGGAGTTCCTGAGACGCGTTTTTTCTCAGATTCAAAAGATGCAGCGGCTGCGATATTGAAGGAAGTTCGCGAGGGTGACCTGATTCTCGTGAAAGGCTCGAGAGGAGTGGCAACTGATAGGATCGTTAAAGAACTTCGCCAAAACTATCCATTGGCGGGGGAGGACGAAGCTGTTTGAAGCTGAAGGGGGAGGAAGACTTTGTGCGGTCAGGTTTAGGTCGTAATCTTTCAGGAGCTAAGGGAACTTAGGCAGGGAACCAACTCGCCGAAATGATCTACTACCTCTTTTACGAACTCATCTACATCCATTTCAAGGATAAAGAGTGGTTTCTGGTTAAAGCCCTCAACGTTTTCCAGTACGTTACCTTCCGCACCGCTTACGCAACGATAACTGCACTGCTCCTTTCTCTCCTTTTCGGGGGCCGGCTGATTCGACGGTTACGGCAATGGAATATCGGTCAGCAGATTCGCGAAGAAGGTCCACAAGCCCACATGGCAAAGCGCGGCACGCCGACGATGGGCGGAGTACTCATAGTCGGTTCCGTGATCATCTCGACCTTGCTGTGGGCCAAGTTATCAAGTGTTTATATCTGGGCCATTCTCTTTGCCACACTCGGGTTTGCAGCGATCGGGTTTGTTGATGACTACGCCAAGATGGCGAAGCAGCGCAGCCTGGGCCTGACGGGAAAACAGAAACTCGCCGCACAGTTGGTCATTGCGGTAGTTGTTTGGGCGGTTCTCTATATCTCCACGAAGTACTGGGCCAGTGATTATTCGTGGAACGTCGCGATTCCTTTCTTGAAATGGACCGCCGAACCCACTGGCGTGAGTTTCATCGGACCTTTTCTCTATTTGATCTTTATCGTGATCGTTCTGCTCGGCTTCTCGAATGGTGTGAATCTGACGGATGGGTTGGATGGTCTTGCGATCAGCGTGACTTTCATCGCTATGACAGCGTTGACGGCATTGACTTATGTGAGTAGCGACGCGCGTTGGGCTAGATATCTGGAATTGACTCATCGACCAGAGGCAGCAGAGTTAACCGTCTTCTGCGGGGCGTTGGCCGGCGCAAGTCTTGGATTCCTCTGGTACAACGCGCCACCCGCAGAAGTGTTCATGGGAGACACGGGAAGTTTGGCCATTGGCGGCGCGATCGGAACAGTAGCGGTGTTAACGAAGCAGGAGTTCATGCTGGTGATGATCGGGGGCGTGTTTGTCCTTGAAGCGCTTTCAGTGATGTTGCAGGTGAGCGTCTTCAAGATGACCAAGCGAACGACGGGAACGGGCCGGCGTCTTTTCAAGATGACTCCGTTGCATCACCACTTTGAGATGCAGGACTGGAAAGAATCGAAGATAGTGTTTCGGTTTCTGATCCTTGCGATCCTGTTTGCGTTGCTGAGTCTGTCAACGTTGAAGTTGCGATGACCTAAAACCACTGATCGTGAACTTATCTGGCAAAAAAGTTTTGGTGATGGGAGCGGCCCGCAGCGGAATTGCCTGCACCAGGTTCCTTCATGCTCGCGGCGCAACCGTAGCGTTGAACGATCGCAAGTTGCTCGAAGAGTGGAGCGCCGAAGCGCTGGCCTTAAAGACTGATGGAATCGGACTACTGCCGGGAGAAGCACCAGGTTGGCTGCTCGATCAGATTGATCTTCTGGTTATCAGTCCAGGCGTACCAACCAAGGCCATCCCGATCAGGTACGCCGAACGAGCAGGCGCAGAAGTCATTGGTGAGGTTGAACTAGCTTATCGTTTTCTCCAGGGACGAATCGTCGCAATCACAGGTTCGAATGGAAAGACGACAACCACGTCCCTGGTCGGCCAGTTGTTGAGGGAAGCAGGTCTAAAAGTTCAGGTAGGTGGCAACATCGGGAAGCCGTTGATATCGATGGTCGAAAGTTCGAGCCCTGATGGATGGACGGTGGCGGAACTCTCGAGCTTTCAATTAGAGACGATCAAGGATTTTCATCCGACGGTCGCGATGGTGCTCAACGTTACGCCAAATCACATGGATCGATACGACTCGTTCAATGACTACGCAGCAGCAAAGCACCGGATTTTTATGAACCAGGTGTCGGGCGATGTTGCAGTACTGAACCACGACGACGAAATGGTTTCGTCATGGGCCAAAGGCCTGCGGGCCCATGTGGTCCAGTTCAGTGTTGAATGTGAGTTGCCTGAAGGTCTTTTCCTGCGTGGCAATGACCTGGTGTCGCGGACAGCGGACGGAGAGAGAGTTCTTGCTCAACGCGATCAGATCAAGCTGCGCGGTTTGCACAACGTTGAGAACGCTCTGGCAGCTCTTGCGGCTGGACTCGCATGCGGCGCTGATCCTGATTCGATGCGCGAGACAATTCGCAACTTCGACCCCGTCGAACATCGATTGGAGTTTGTAGCAGAAGTGAAGGGCGTGAAGTTCTATAACGACTCGAAAGCCACCAGCGTAGATGCGACGTTAAAGGCGCTCGAAGCGTTCCGCGAATATCCGGGCAAGGTAATGTTGATTGTGGGAGGCCGAGGCAAAAAAGCACCGTATGCACCCTTAGCAGAACTGGTCCGAGACAAAGTGAGAAGAATGATCTTGATCGGTGAAGATTCGCGGACGATAGCTGATGAACTCGGAGAGTTTGCACCAGGTGAACAAGCATCAGACATGCACGACGCCGTCACGCGAGCGTTTGAAGCTGCCGAATCTGGAGATGTTGTGTTGCTGGCTCCAGCCTGCGCCAGCTTTGATATGTATGAAAGTTTCGAACACCGTGGCCGGGTTTTTAAAGAAGAAGTGAGGAAGATCATTGTCGATTGTCGATTGCCAATTGCCGATTGAATTTATTGCCAATTGCCAATTGAGGGTTTTGTCTCGAGATGATTATTCAAATTGGGCAACCAGTAAACATCACCGGTTTGCCGGCATTCTACATTCTTCATTAAGGCTAAATCGCCAATTGGCAATTGCCAATCGGTAATGAATTCAATCGTCAATCGTCACTCGAAAATCGACAATACTCCATGTCTCGCAAACTTCATCCAGACAAATGGCTCTTCTCGGCGACCGTCGGTCTAGCCCTGTTTGGCGTGGTGATGGTTTACAGCGCCTCAGCTCTGATGGCCCAGGCAGAAAACCACAGCCAGTACTACTACTTCATCAAGCAGGGAATATGGATGGCGATTGGTCTGGCGGTGATGTTTGTGATGATGCAGATCGATTACCACCATCTACGGAATCGACGACTCATCTTTTTCTTATTGATCGTGACGGTGGTCCTGCTGCTGGCAGTTTTTGGTTTCGGCAAAGTCAATGGAGCGCATCGCTGGATCAAATTCAAATTCTTCTCGATTCAACCATCCGAGCTGTCAAAACTAGTGTTGGCAATTTTCCTCGCATACTTTCTCGAGAAGCGGGCAGGCGAAGAGACCGACTTTTGGCAAACATTTGTGCCGTGTGCAACTGTTGCTGGAGCACTCGCTTTCCTGATTGCACTTGAACCTGATCTCGGGACAGCGTTGATGCTGGGCGTGCTCTTCTTTGTGTTGACATACACGGCAGGCGTGCGGCCGCTACATCTCGGCATGGCCGCCGCACCGGCACTTGCCGGACTCGGAGTGATGCTGATCTTTGTCCGCTGGCGCATGGGAAGATTGATTACCTTCCTGGATCCATGGGCCGATCCCCAGGGTAAGGGCTTTCAAGTGGTGCAGTCGCTGATCGCCGTTGGTTCAGGAGGACCGGATGGACTTGGTTTCGCTCAGGGCAAACAGAAGATGATGTTCCTGCCTTTTGCGCATTCCGATTTCATCTTCGCAGTCATCGGCGAAGAGTTAGGTTTGGTCGGCGCGCTGACTATCGTCTTTGTGTTTGGTCTGTTTTTGTGGCGCGGGATTCGTGCATCGTTGCTGGCTCCGGATCGATTTGGAATGTTATTGGCACTGGGAATCGTAGTCGTGATCGTGGCCCAGGCGCTTTTCAACATCAGTGTTGTCTTGTCGATGGTGCCGACTAAAGGAATTCCTCTACCATTCATTTCGTACGGCGGATCTTCATTGGTTCCGACGTTAGCAGCGGTTGGCGTGTTGTTGAATATCTCGCAGCATTGCTCGGGAACATTGGACCTCGATGCGTTGCGCTCTGCTGCAAGTGCAGATCGATTTGAAAATTCACAAGCGAGGCGTTTGGCCTCGACACGATTCGGGTGAGGGTTGATGCGGGTGCTTATAGCCGCTGGTGGGACCGGCGGACACATCTACCCAGGAATCGCGGTGGCAAACGAGATTCTGCGTCGCCACCCGGATGCGGAAGTGAAGTTTGTTGGTACGGCGCGCGGGTTGGAAACTAAGCTTGTGCCGCAGGCCGGATTTGAACTGTTGCTCATTGAAAGTACGGGACTTAAGAACGTTGGTCTGGTTGCACGCGCGCGTGGACTCTTGGTTTTGCCACGCAGCTTTCGTTCGGCGCGTAAACTAATCAAACAGTTTCGACCTGACATCGTGATTGGTGCAGGTGGATATGTTTCCGGCCCAGTGGTTTTGACGGGGGCTCTAATGGGATTGCCCACAATGGTGATGGAGTCAAATGCATTACCGGGAATGACGAACCGGACTTTGGCCCGCTTCGTTGACAAGGCTGCGGTTTCATTTGCCGCTGCGCTTCCTTACTTTCGCGGCAAGGGCGTGGTCACCGGGAATCCCGTGCGACGCGAGTTTTTTGACATTCCTCTGCGAGGTCGAACCGGCAAAGATGCCACGCTGCTTGTTTTTGGGGGTTCACAAGGTGCGCGCGCAATTAATGAAGCGATGATTGAAGCTCTTCCCAACATGAGCCGGTTAAAGGATCACTTGAACGTGGTCCATCAGACCGGCGAGCTGGATTTTGACAAAGTACGTGATGGTTATTTGAAAGCCGGGTGGTCGGAAGCTGCAGACGTGAGACGTTATATAGATGACATGGTAAACGCGTTCGCGCATGCCGATCTGGTTGTTTGTCGGGCCGGCGCAACCACGACTGCGGAACTGATTGCCGCAGGAAAGGCGGCGATTATGGTTCCGTTTCCGTTGGCGGCGGACGACCATCAAAGAAAGAACGCCGAGGCGTTGGAGGCTGTGGGAGCCGCGAGAGTGATCGTCCAACGTGAATTGACGGGTGCCAGGTTGGCGGAGGAAATTTCAGCGTTGGTAGAGAAGCCCGAGAAGATTGGCGAGATGGAACAGGCGGCACGATCCCTGGCACGCGGGGATGCTGCCGCAGCAGCTGTAGATTTGATAGAGGGGTTGGTGAAAGGTAATCAGTAATAAGTAGTCAGTTGTGTCCCGGTCTTTGGTCTTGGGTTTTTGGTCTTTGATTCTTGTTGGTGAGGCGCCAATGCTTTTGCTGAACAATGAAAGCGACTAAAAACCCACGACCCAAGACCAAAGACCCAAGACCAAATGATCAATTGACAACTGACAAACGACAACCGACCGCAACCATATGTTTCGTCGCATTCAACACGTCCATTTCGTAGGCATCGGCGGCATAGGCATGTCCGGCATCGCCGAGGTGTTGGTCAACCTCGGCTTCCGCGTCTCAGGATCCGATATCAAACGCTCCAACGTCACCGATCGCCTCACCGAAATGGGAGTCGAGTTCGTGGAAGGACACGCGACTGAGAACGTCGGCGACGCCCATGTGGTAGTTCGTTCCACCGCCGTGCGTGATGACAATCCCGAGGTCATCGAAGCGCAGCGCCGGACCATTCCGGTAATCCCTCGCGCCGAAATGCTCGCGGAATTGATGCGGCTCAAGCCACACACTGTAGCTGTCGCGGGATCGCATGGAAAAACTACGACCACTTCAATGGTGGCGACGGTCCTGGGTCACGCTCAACTTGATCCAACAATCGTAGTAGGCGGCGTGGTTGGTGCTTTCGGATCGAATGCTTACCTGGGGACCAGCGATCTGATGGTCGTTGAAGCTGATGAAAGCGATCGCTCCTTTCTAATGCTGACACCGACCATCGCCGTCGTTACTAATATCGATCGTGAACACATGGACTATTACCACGACATGGATGATGTGCGGACTTGCTTCACAAACTTCGTGAACAAGGTCCCGTTCTATGGCGTCTCGGTCCTTTGCCTGGATGATCCAAATGTGCAGGCAATCATTCCGCGGGTCGAGCGTCGTCGCATGACATACGGTTTGAGTGCTCAGGCTGATGTCTCGGCCCATGGCATTCGTTACGATCAGAACTTTGGATCGGCGTTCACCGTCTGGCGCAGTGGCGAATCAGTTGGCGAGATCAATCTTCGCGTTCCCGGACTGCACAATGTTTACAACGCGTTGGCAGCGATCGCGGTTGGGTTTGAGTTGGAAGTTCCTTTTTCGCAGATCGCCGAGGCGCTCGCCAGCTTCACTGGAGCCGGCAGAAGATTTCAATTCCGGGGCGAAGCTGCTGGGGTCCTGGTGGTTGATGACTACGGGCATCATCCTACTGAAATTAAGGCTACCCTGGCCGCAGCCAAGATCGGTTCGGGTGGACGCCACATCGTGGTCCTGTTTCAACCACATCGCTACAGCCGCACCAATGATCTGATGGAAGAATTCGCGCGTTCATTCAATAACGCCGACACGCTTTTCGTAACCGACATCTATGCCGCCAGCGAGGAACCAATCGAAGGTGTTACCGCCGAAACTCTAACGAACGCGATTAAGCGTTTCGGACACAAAGACGTTCGTTACGTTGGCCCACTTGAGAATGCCGCCGAGATGTTGAGAGACCAGGTGCAAGCAGGCGATCTGGTTATTACGCTCGGAGCAGGCACAGTCAACCGGGTCAGTGAGCAGTTGTTGACGCTCCTGCGTGAACGATCGGAAGCAACCAGCGGCTAAGCTTTTATGGACCGTGCAAATGACAACGATTTTGCTGAACGCGATCGGGCGATTGAAGAGATTTCTGCTCGCCTCGGCGTAAGCGCTGAACGCGGAAAGCGGTTCGCGGACCTTACCAGCCTGCAGGTTGGTGGCGCGATTGACTGGGTGATCTCACCTGCAACCGAGGAGCAGGCGGCAGCAGTGGTCCATGAGTTAGAGCAAGCCGGTGTTGGATGGCGCGCCCTTGGTTCGGGGAGCAACGTTCTGGCAGATGACGGCGATCATCATTACGTAGTGCTGAGCTTGAAAGACCTGAAGTCAGAAGTACAGTTCGATGCCGATCGAGTTTCAGTTTCGGCCGGTTACTCTTTGCCGCGTTTGTGCATTGACGTCGCGCGACAAGGATTGTCGGGAATCGAAGGGCTGGGCGGAATCCCGGGTACCGTCGGCGGTGCGCTTTGGATGAACGCAGGCGCCTACGATCACGAGATCGGCACAGTCACCGAAATTGTCAGGGTAGCGCGCGACGGTCGTGTCGTAGAAGTTCCGGGTACCAGCATCCAGTGGAACTATCGCCATACGTCATTCAAAGAAGGCGAGTTGTTGTTAGGCGCAACCCTTCGTTTGAAACCGGACGATCCCGAAAAGATCAAAGCACGAATGGATGAGGCGAAGTCACGTCGGCTGGCCACCCAACCACACGGGTCGCGATCGGCCGGTTGCTTTTTCAAGAACCCGCCAGCAAGCGTGATCGGTACGGGCAAGATGATCGACGACCTGGGAATGAAAGGGACCCGACGAGGTACGGCCGTGGTTTCACCGGTCCACGCCAACTTCATCGTTACTGAAGGTGAAGATGCGCGTGCGGAAGATGCGTTGGCATTGGCCGAGGAGATTCGTGAGAGAGTCAAACGCGAACACGGAATCGAACTCGAGTATGAGGTGGAACTGTGGCGGGCGAACACACCTGCCAAGAAGGAGGCTGAACAAAGTGGAGAGGAGGACGAGCAACAATGAGAGACCAGGCAATTGTGCAGAAGGTTGGCAACCGCAGTGGCATATCTACAGGCCGCCGTCCGAACAGCGCCCAGAAGCCTGTGCGCCGTGAACGCGGTCAGAACAATGCAACGGTGGGCGACCGAATGCGCCGCCTCGCCGGATACACGGCAGTGGCGATCAAGCTCGTTCTGCTAATAGCTGTGATAGCCCTTCTCTTTACCGGATATCGCGCGGCTGCCTCCGCCAGTTTCTTTGAAATAAGAGAGGTTGAGGTGCAGGGTATCTCGCGCGGTTCACGAGAAGACGTGCAAACACTCGTTCGTCGCGAAGTTGGGTCCACTGGAGTTTGGCGCGCCGATCTCGAGAGTCTCAGCGCCAAGCTGGAACAGCTTCCCTGGATCCGCAGCGCTATCGTCTCGCGAGTGTTACCCGATGGGTTAAGAGTTCGCATCGCCGAACGCGAACCTCGTGCAGTTGTGAGAACAGCATCAGGCCGTTTCCGTTGGGTAGATGACGAAGCGGCCCTACTTGGTGAGATGAACGCTGCGGACCAGATGCCGTCTTTCTTCATGCGAGGCTTGAATGAAGAAGAGTCCGAAGGCGCCCGCGCCGAAAACATTGAACGTGTGCGACAGTTTTTGAAACTACAGAGTGAATGCGAGGCGGCCGGAGTTTCCGAACGCGTCAGCGAAGTGAACTTCAGCGATCTTCGTGACGTCCGGGCGCAACTTGCCGGTGACGATTCACAGATTGAGTTGCGACTCGGGAGCAAGGATTTCGGCGCCCGGTTGAAGAAGGGTCTCGAAGTGTTGGACGCTCAACGCGGCACAGCGATGGGTCCTTTCATTACCTACATCATCATGGATCAGAAAATCCCCATCGTGGGCCACTCGAGCGCAGCGAGGCGAGTAAAAGCTGAAGCAACTACGAACGACGGTAACGTCACAGCAAGCTTTGAAGTCGATAAGAAACCCCGGCCGAAGAAGAACGAGAATCGGAGATAGTCCGTTAGACAATCGGGTGACTTCGGCCCCATCGAGTAAACGTTTCAATCGAGGAGCGAGAACTTAATGGCCAAGCGTGCACAGCACACAATCGGTCTCGACATAGGGACGAGCAGGGTGACGTGTATCGCAGGCGAGATGGGTGAAGGGGGACTGCTGAACATCGTCGGGATCGGAGAAGCTGAAGCGCGCGGGTTACGCAAAGGCGTGATTGTAAATCCTGATGCCGCCGTTGATGCGATCAAGAAAGCAGTGGAAGAGGCCGAACGAATGAGTGGTCTGCAGGCAGAAGAGGTAACTATTAATCTCGCCGGTTCACACATCCTCGGTTTCAACGGTCAGGCGATCGTCGCCGTCTCTGGTCGCGATCGAGAGATCACCACTGAAGATGTTCGGCGCGCGATCGACTCGGCCTGCGCCATTCAATTACCCGCCGGGCGAGAGATTGTCGATCGGTTGCCACAAGAGTTCATCGTTGACGACCAGGACGGTATCAATGATCCCGTGGGAATGATCGGAGCGCGGCTGGCGGTGAAAGTTCACATGGTGACTAGCCCTGTTACCGCACGACAGAACGCAATTAACGCTGTGAATCGTGCCGGACTGATCGTTGCGGACATGGTGCTGGAACAGTTGGCTGCCGCCGAGGCCTCGCTGACTGAGGATGACAAAGAGTTTGGGGCGGCGTTGGTGGACATCGGAGCCGAGACAACCGGACTTGTGATCTATCAACGAGGAGCCGTCCAGCATACGGCAGTCTTTCCACTCGGTGGTTCGCACTTCACGAATGACATTGCCTTTGGTCTTCGAACGCCGATTCCCGAGGCAGAAAAGATCAAGCGAACAGTGGGATGCGCCTGTTCGACTTCGCTTAGTGAAATGGAGCGTAGCGAGCTCGTTGATGTTCCATCGGTCGGAGGACGCGCGCCCCGGCAACTCTCGCGACAGATCCTCTGCGACATTCTTCAACCACGAGCCGAAGAAGTCTTGATGCACGTCGCGGATGAGATCAAAGACGCCGGTTGGGAGCGACAGCTTTCCAGTGGTGTGGTGCTTACTGGTGGTGGCGCGTTACTCAACGGCATGACTGAGATTGCGGAGCAGGTTTTTGATGCTCCAGTACGTGTTGGTTTCCCTGAAAGAGATCGTTTCGGTGGTCTCGTTGAGGATGTTCAAAGCCCGGCGTGGGCTGCTGCTGCTGGCCTCTCGTTGGTGGCGTATCGCGCTCAGGCAACTGAGATGCGCGCCACTGTCGGACGCAGAGGTTCAACGGGCAAGCTCACTCATTTTGTTTCACGTTTTAGAAATCGTTTCAGTAGTATTTTTTGACAAGTTGTTGTATGCTCCTCGCCCGGTTGCACAAGATATTGTCCGCAATATATCGATGCCGATGGCACGAGCAACGCAACATAGAAGAAAAAGGCCTTGGACGCCTTCACGCTTCGGCAGAGAGGAAATAACTATGGCACCGGACGCTCGTCACGGAACAGGCATTAATATTTTTATAGACGATGATCCGCCGATCACTGGAGCACGGATCAAGGTGATTGGCATTGGCGGCGGTGGTGGTAATGCGGTCAACCGCATGATTGAAGCAGGCATTGAAGGAATCGAGTTCCTCGTTGCCAACACCGACCTTCAAGCGCTGAAACGTTCGCGCGCACCAATCAAGATTCAACTCGGAAGCAGATTGACCAAGGGTCTCGGTGCCGGCGCTGATCCGGGAGTCGGACGCGAAGCCGCACTCGAAGACACAGACAAGATCATTGAAGTGCTGGAAGGCGCCGATATGGTTTTTGTGACGACCGGTTTGGGCGGCGGCACAGGAACCGGCGCTGCGCCCATCATCGCTTCACTCGCGACCGAGTTGAATGCGTTGACCGTCGCAGTTGTGACCAAGCCGTTTCAGTTTGAAGGCCGACGTCGGATGCACCAGGCTGAACAGGGCTTGCGCGAGTTACGTGAATGCGTGGACACCGTCATCACGATTCCGAACGAGAGATTGCTCCACACGGTTGAGAAGGGCGCGTCGCTGGCAGATTCGTTTCGCGTTGCTGACGATGTGCTTCGTCAGGCTGTTCAAGGTATCAGCGATTTGATCACGGTGCCGGGTCTTATCAACCTCGATTTCGCTGACGTGAAGTCGATCATGTCGGGAATGGGCATGGCCCTGATGGGTGCCGGCCACGCACGCGGAGAGAATCGCGCGATCGATGCAACACAACAAGCAGTCTCGTCCCCGCTACTCGAAGAGGCGTCGATCCAGGGCGCACGCGGAGTGCTGATCAACATTACCGGCGGCAACGATCTCACGCTCTACGAAGTCAACGCCGCCTCAACCATCATCCGTGAATCGGCTGATGAAGATGCGAACATCATCTTTGGCGCCGTGATCGACGAGAACATGCATGATGAAATGAAGATCACGGTGATTGCGACCGGGTTTGAAAGAGAAGCTGTTGCCGTCAGCTCAGTTGCAGCGCCGGTGAGTATTCCCGCCACTTCACCACGATACACTCCGAGACCGACAGACGACCTGCCGCGACCGATGATGAACGCACGTGCCGATGATCTCGATGTGCCAACGTTCATCCGCAAGAAGGCTGACTAAAAAACTGGCAAGGACATTGAAGAAGGTTCTCGCGTGAGAACCTTCTTCTTGTTTCAACCGGAACCGCGAAACATGCTGGCTCTTTACGGATAGCCTTGACACACCCTGGAACCGAACGTAATCTGCGCCCGTCAATCACACCTCGCTCAATCCCAACCGCTGATGTCAGCTTCTTAACCAGGAATGAAAGGAGCGCCCAGTCATGAGTCGAACTCTCGCCTTCCTCTACGGGGTCATCTGCTACTTGATCTTCCTCGCGACCTTCCTATACGCGATCGGTTTTGTCGGAAATATCATTGTGCCCAAGTCGATCGACACAGGCTCGATGAGCAGCCCCCTGAGCATCGCATTGATCGTTGATGCCCTCTTGCTCAGTCTCTTTGCGATTCAGCACAGCGTTATGGCGCGACAGTGGTTCAAACGTGCCTGGACGAAAATAATTCCGCCTCCTATCGAACGCAGCACCTACGTCTTGCTGGCAAGTCTCATGCTGGCACTCCTTTTTTGGCAGTGGCGTCCGATGGGACCAGTCGTTTGGGAGGTCACGAACCCGACCGCCAGCATGTTGTTGCAGGGACTGTTTTGGATGGGCTGGGGCGGCGTGCTTCTTTCCACTTACCTCGTGGACCACTTTGCGCTCTTCGGACTCAAGCAGGTTTACAACTATCTGAAAGGCAGAGCGGAACCAGAAATACCGTTCAAGTCGCCGGCGCTTTACAAGGTGGTACGCCATCCGCTTTATCTGGGCTTCGTCGTCGCGTTTTGGAGCACTCCGCGCATGACCTTCGGGCACTTGTTCTTCGCGGTGATGACCACTGCCTATATCCTCGTCGCGATCCAGTTTGAAGAACGTGACCTGGTCCACTCTTACGGAGACACATATCGCGTCTATCGCCAGCGAGTCGCAATGCTGATCCCGATTCCGAGAAGAAGGTAAGAGCTCGCGACAATCATTGCGGTTTTCGCCAGATGACGGAATATCTCCACAGCAGGTGCTTTCTCAACACTGCGCCAGGTAGAAGTTCGTCGCAGACAGCCCGGACGTCTTTCATCATCGGGTAAGATTCGTGTTGTCCGTGGGCTTTCCACGCTGCCCGCACTGCGCGAGGAGGATTCAGACGTCCGTTGTGAATCAGCCTGAGGCTGACACTCGTCAGCATAGCAGCCACATTCAGTGTCGCATCGACCACTCCCTCTTTAGTTAGAACGCGCCGTTCATGCTCGAACAGATCGAGAATAGCCAGCACACCACCTTTTTTCAGAAAGAGTTTTAGCTTCCTTATCATTTCTTTTTGCGGGAGGTGATGGAGTGTGGCTATGCACGCTAAGTAGTCAAAATGTTCCGTTGGACCCTCCCAAGCCAAAGCATCGGCCAGTTGAAACTCGATGTTAGGGAGTTGCTGAGAGCGAGATTGCGCCACACGAATCATCTCTGGCGATAGATCAAGGGCGAGGACGTGGTCGGCGTGTCGGGCAAGTTGCCTTGCAAATGCGCCGGTGCCGCACCCTATTTCCAGGGCATTACGACAATTAGCAGGGACGTGTTGAAGAAGGAGCCCGTGATAATGGTTGTTGTGAGTCCAACCGTCGTTGTCGAGCGTCGCGAGGCGATCAAAATCTTCCTTGGTGCTGCTTTGAAAACTTTGTGGCAAGGCTCTTCATTCTAAATGCGTCTTCATAAAGTCTATTGCGTTACGGATGATCTCACGTGAGCGATCGTCGTCATTCTGACTATCAAAACCGTGAACCCCTTGAGGATGATTGGCCACTATTATCGAGGCATTCGCCTCAAGTGCTTCGCTAATAAAACGATCTATCGAATCGTTCATCGTAGGAATCGCATCAAGCCCAGCTCGCGCGATAAATATCGGAGGGATCCGCGCGGCATCAGATGCTGTTTCGCGCCGCAGGTAATTAATCGGCGACATGGTGCGCAGCATCTCCGCCGTCTCGTTGTCTCGATGAGGTTGTGATTGTTGAATGTCGAGGAAGGCGTAGAACGACACAAGACAACGAACGTACTGTGCTGGCTGACGCATTCCGAGACTCAACAATGGACCACCGCCTGAATATGCGGCGAGGCATATTCGATCCTTGTTGATGTTCAGCGAGTCAGCATTTGCCCGAACGTAGGCAATCGCAGCGCTCACATCGTTGACAGATTCCTGAAGCAGCGGTTTCGGGAATCCCAGCCGGTGGGTAAACGTGACGCCTACCAATCCCGACGCCGCAATCAACCTTCCCCACGACACATAGAAACCCCAGTCTTTTGCGCGAGCTTCAGCG
>DATBMP010000215.1:0-13660 GCA_036554845.1 Pyrinomonadaceae bacterium | reverse complement strand
CGCTTGTTGGTGACCAATAGTGGACCTGCTCCAGCAACCAACGTGACGGTCATGGACACATTGCCGGCCAGCGGAATTACATTTGTTTCAGCGACTGCGACGCAGGGCGCGTGTGCCGGGACTGGACCAGTCAACTGCGGTTTAGGAACCCTGGCTAGTGGCGCTTCGGCAACGATCACAATCGTTGTGACACCGACGGCATCGGGGACAATCGCGAACTCTGCGACTGTTAACGCCACCGAGACCGATCCCAACCCAGCAAACAACTCAGCAACGTTAAATACGTTGATTCAGCCAGTTTCTGCCGCGCCTGAGATGATCGATCCGAATCTCATAGTTAGCACCGTTGTCACGGGATTGAATCAGCCGACGAGTATCGCTTTTCTGGCTGACAATGACTTCCTCGTATTGGAGAAGGCGAGCGGTCGAGTAGTTCGAATTACTAATGGAACTAATCAAGGAAGTGTTCTGGATCTCGCCGTAAACAGCGCATCCGAACGAGGGCTGCTCGGCATCGCGCTTCATCCTCAATTTAAGCTGAACGGCTACGTCTATCTCTTCTGGACTGAAAGCAGCACCACTGCTGACACGACGAACACCGATGAGATTACACTGATGGGGAACCGCGTCGATCGTTTCATTTGGAACGGTTCGACTCTCAGCCTCGATCAAAACATCATCAGGCTGCGCGCTCTCCAGCAGGACGCGGGTCAGCCAACTCGTGCAAATCACAATGGCGGGGTGCTGCGCTTCGGCCTCGACGGCAAACTCTACATACTCTTTGGTGACAATGGCCGTCGCGGTTTTATGCAAAACCTCCCGACCGGCGGACCTGTTCCCGATGATCAATTCGGTGGGCCACAACCGGACAATGCGCACCTCACTGGTGTGATTCTCAGACTCAACGATGACGGAACAACGCCGATAGATAATCCGTTCTTCAGCGCGAACACGGGGCTCACGGGTGAAGCGGCAACCAACGTGAGAAAGGTTTTTGCCTATGGGGTGCGCAACGGGTTTGGTATGGGATTCGATCCGCTAAGCGGCAACCTTTGGACCCAGGAGAACGGTGACGATTCGTTCGATGAAATGAATCGTGTCACGGCGGGATTCAATGGGGGATGGATTCAAGTGATGGGACCTATTGGCCGCGTCGATCAGTTTAAGTCGATCGAAGTTGCATACGGCAACGGCACGTTGCAACAGTTACGCTGGTCGCCAACTAATATCGCCGACACGCCTCAGCTTGCCCTCTCGCGAATGTACATGCTGCCGGGCGCGTCCTACAGAGATCCTGAGTTCAGTTGGAAGTACGCTGTTGCTCCTTCGCCACTCGGTTTCATTAAGGGTCGCGGACTTGGCCCACAATTTGAAGGCGACATGTTCGTGGGTGGCTCCCGGACAACACTCGAGAACGGTTACTTGTTCAGATTTAAGCTTACTCCGGACCGGCAACACTTTGAGTTCACGGATCCGCTCCTGGCTGATTTGGTCGCGGACAACACCGACAAGTTCGACATCACTGAAAGCGAGAGTCTCTTGATCGGCCGCAACTTCGGCATCACCACCGACATTCAAACCGCACCCAATGGCAACGTATTCGTAGTTTCACTATTGAATGGCGCCATCTACGAGATCAAACCCAAACCAGGTCAACTCTTTGTTGCGACACTGACCGGGGCTCAGGAAGTGCCACCAAATTCTTCAACAGCAACGGGCACAGCCACAGTGCTGTTGAGTCCTGATGAAAAGACTGCCCGGGTCGCAGTTAGGTTCAGTGGCCTTTCGAGTGCCCAGACTGATGCCCACATTCATGGTCCAGCTCCGGCGGGAGTTAGTGGAGCGGTAGTCTTTCCTTTGCCGTTGGGCCAGATTAATGATTTCGAGATCGAACTGACTCCGACACAGGCGCAGCAACTGAAGGACGGTCTACTCTATGTGAATATTCACAGCAGCAACTTCACTGCTGGCGAGATCCGCGGACAATTTCTAACCCAGGCTTCGGCCTCAAGTCTTCAATTCGGTGCTGCTACTTATACAGTCGGCGAGGGTGACGGAAGTGCAACCATCGCGGTGCGGCGCAGCGGCAATACGTCGGCGCCGGTCACGGTTAACTACCTGTCTACCGATGGCAACGCGAATAGCAGAACTGATTACACCACTTCGTCCGGCACCATTCAGTTCGCTGCCGGCGAAACGTTAAAGACGTTTACTGTGCCGGTGATCGACGATCTCTACGTCGAAGGTAACGAAGTCTTAACGGTCAGTCTAAGTAGTCCGGGCGCCGGATCGTTTCTGGGAAGTCCGGCGTCAGTGTCAATCACGATCTTTGATAACGACACGATAACGGCGACTACGAATCCTTTGGACGATCCGCGGTTCTTTGTGAACCAACACTATCTCGATTTTCTGAATCGCGAACCCGATCCCGGCGGGCTGGCATATTGGACCAACGAGATTACGACTTGCGGTAACGATCTCGCCTGCATTGTCAATCGTCGGGCAGGAGTTTCGGCGGCCTTTTTTGTGGAATCGGAGTTTCAAGAAGGCGGGAACTTTGTCTATCGACTTTATAAAGGTGCGCTGTCACGACAACTTAATTATGCCGAGTTCAATTCAGACCGGGGCAAGATCGTGGTGGGAGCGGGACTCGAGGCTAGTAAAGTCGCGTTGGTGAATGAGTTTGTGGGTCGCACAGAGTTTATGACCACCTATCCCACTAGCCTTAGTAACGCGCAATTTGTAAACAGGTTGTTTGACAATGCGGGCCTGATCGGATTTCCGACAGAACGTCAACAACAGATTGATGCGATGAATGCCGGTAAGACTCGGGCGCAGGTCGTCCGCGACGTGATTGACTTGCAAGCATTCAGGGACCGCGAATTCAACCCTGCTTTTGTTTTGATGCAGTACTTTGGGTATCTGCGGCGAGATGCCGATGCTGGCGGTTACGCATTCTGGCTGGACGTTATCAATAATCGAGATCCGAACAACTATCGCAGCATGGTGTGTGCATTCATCTCGTCAGAAGAGTATCAACTTCGATTTAGCCCGGTGAGAACGCGGACCGACCAGCAGTGCGCGTTATTGCCGTAGCTTGAGTTCAACGTCCCACGGCTTTGGCTCCCGAACTCTTTCCTCCTCCCGAGTCGGAACCGCCGGAGTCCTTCTTTACGACGCTGATGTTATCGTTTCCTTCAAGGTAACTCTCCTTCACCTCTTCGATACTGCCAACACCCTGTTCGCGCAGCTTTTCCATTAACTCCTCTTTGGTGATCATCTCTTTCTTGAGATTGCGCCATTGCACGCGGCCATCTTTGATAAGGAGCAGCGGTTTCGCTTTCAATAAGCGACGAATCGCCGGAAATCTAAAATCCAGCCAACCGAGAAAGTAATCCCATCCAACAATTGTTAATACCAGAATCAAACCTTCGGTAATTGATTTGTATTCGCCGGCGATGGCGTTTTGGGCGGCGTCTGCAATGATCACCACGACAATCAGGTCCGAAATACTTACAGCTCCTGCCTGGCGTCGCAGCACTCGAAACAGCAGGAAAAGAAAAAGGTAAACGATGGTCCCGCGTAGAATGATCTCAAAAATGTTTTGAGTTGGAACGAAGAGCGTGTGCCAATCAATGTCGATCAGGAAGAACATGGTTTTTTGGAGTGCGGCGGGCAAGCGCAGCGCGACGCCGCTTTGGTTTATTGATCTTTATTACCTGACGATCCAAAGTGGCGCCGCGGGCGCTTGCCGCCAACACTCCAATTCAGCCCTTTCGCGCCTTGCTATCTGTTGGTGGCGATTCGATCTGCGCAGCGATCTGTGCGCTGGCCTTTTCCGGATCCTCTGATACACCCAACTGTTTCAACATGTTGGGAAGGTTAAGACCGAGCGCCTGTAGTTGCTGAAGCAGTGCATAAATCATCGTTGGTCCCGTCTGGGCGAATCGATTGAGACCACTTGAACCGTGACCGTTCGCGTCAGTGCCGCCATGATCGATCATTACTACTTTCTCAATATTACCGAGTGGTTCAGAGATCGCTTTCAATGCAGGTGCCGTGGCCTCGATGATAGCCGGTAACTTCTCTAGCACAGTCTGTAGACGCGCGGCATCGTTAAACTCGCGCCACGCGGCTGCCTTCTCTTTGATAGCTTTCGCCTCTGCGAGTCCCTGTGCTTCAACAGCTGCTGCGTGGGCCAAACCCTGCGCCTGAATCTTTTCTGCTTCCGCCAAACCCAGGGCACGAATCTTTTCCGCTTCAGCGCGTCCCTCTGCTTCGATGGCCGACGCGCGTCCTTGTCCTTCTCGTTGCAGCTTCTCACTTTCAGCCTCAGCGGCTGCGATCAGCGCCTGTTTGCGTCCTTCGGCTGAGAGAATCGCCGCCTCCTGTTCACCTTGAGCCGCCAGAACTACCGCGCGTCGTTCAGCCTCAGCTTTCTTAACGACCGTCGCTTCCAACTCTTTTTCGCGCCGTAGTACTTCCTGTTCCTGAACTGCGATCTGTTCCTGGGTGCGAATTCGTTCTACGCGTACTTCCTCCGCTACTACTTCCTGACGAGCTTTTGCTTCAGAAAGTGGACCAGCCTGTTTCGCTGTGGCGCGTTCTTTTTCAATCTGCGCTTCGTATTGCGCCTTCTTTACTTGCGCTTCACGAGTGGACAAGGCGATGTCAGCTTCTGAGCCGAGTCGCACCTTCTCACCTTCCTGCAACGCCAACGATGCCTTTATCTTCGAATCGCGTTTCGCTTCGGCTTCACCGATCTCCGCATCGCGCTGGACCTCAGCCGTTCTGCGTTTGCCTAACGCATCCAGATAACCTTCCTCGTCAGATATCTCCTGAATCGTTAGAGCGTCAAGGCCGATCCCCATCTTCTCGAGGTCACCAGCTGCCTCAGTGGTAAGTTTTTGAGCAAAGCTCTGGCGATCGTTGTTGATCTCTTCAACGGTGAGTGTCCCGAGAATTGCGCGCAGGTGACCTTCTAACGTTTGAAAGACGAGTTTATGAAACTCCTCGGGTCGCATCCCGAGAAAGCGTTCCGCTGCGGCTCGCATCGACTCGTCATCACCTTTGATCTTCACGTTTGCAACTGCCTTTACCGAGACCGGCACACCTTGCACTGTGTATGCGCGTGAGGTGGCCAACGGCACAGTCAGAACGTTGAGACTCAGGTATTCAACCTTCTCTAAGAATGGCACGAGCAAAGTCGCGCCACCTCTGACCAGTCGGTAACCAACGACGCTACCATCCGGCAGCTTGCGCGATCGTCCTGAAATTACAGCGGCCTGGTTCGGAGAGACCTTGATGTAGTTCCTGCTGATCAGCATTAAAGCAATCAAAAAGCCGAGTACGACAATGAGAATCGCGATGGGTATGAGTAGGGTTTGAAAATCAGGCATGGCGTTACCTCGAATGTAATAAGTTAAGGAAGGGTTGGGTGTTAATTGTTGGGTTTTGTGGCCTTTGGCTCTGCGTTTTCTGACGCCTATGCGATCTCTGCGTTTACTACTTCTGAAAGCTTTGCGAACCACTGTCCGGGCTCACAATTACTGAATCACCCGCCAGTTCATCTATACGGACCAGTGATCCCGCTTTGATCTCAACGTTATCTCTTGAACGCGCCAGTCGCTCAATGCGTTCCTCACCGATGCGACAACTGACTTGGCCCAGGCTTCCCGGCGCAATTGAGACAATCACCTGGGCCGTGCGGCCCACGAGCTGAGCCGAGCCGACCGAACTGGTAGCTTGCTGACCGTAGAGAAAGCGGGCAAATAAAGAGACGATCCCCGCCAACAAGATTCCGCCGGCCAGACCAGCGATTGAACTAGCGACAATTCCGAATCCCATCATCGTCGCGATAGATCCAAACCCGCCAAACGAAGTTACAAAGACGGCGATGACACGACTGTCGAGTAGTCCAGGTCCGTGTGTTCCGCCGTCGATATCAATATCTATACCGAAGGCCTCGAAGATATCGCCGATCGCCAATGAGACTAGAAGCAGGACAAACCCGATGGCGGCCAGGGCTATGAAAATTGTCAGAGCGCTCATGTTCGAGAGAAAGTCAGGCACGTAGTGTTTCCTCGCTTAAGAGTGGAATGCGCGAAGCATCGACGATGAAACAACGACAAGGATTGTTTGAAACTACCACTCGTGACGCACAAGCAGAAGAGCGTTTGTAAAACTATCCTACCTTACAAAGTGCACTTGAAGGAACTGAGGCCCTCGTTTCTCTGCTTTCTCTGCGTCCCGGCGTTCTCCGCGTTGACTGAGCCCCAACAAAAAGCCTTAACACAAGACTATTTAACGCCGAGAAAGCCGGGACGCAGAGAACGGCGAGCGGCTCGTACAAACCCAGGACTTGCTAAAGTCACCGTTTGGTAGGCGTCTTCGGATTGCTAACTTCTTTTAAGATACTGCTCTCTGGATCAAAGTCCACAGCGCTGGGTTTTTCCGCAAGCGGGATCTCTTGAGCGTACTGTTTAGTGCTTGGTTTGATTTTGAATAACTGCTTTCCGGAACTGACACTGATCGCAAGTGGAATTGTGTTCGGAAAAAGTTCTTCCGTCTGCACCTGGTAGATCGTGACACGGACCACTCGCTTCGATTCATCCCATTCCCAATTCATCTGGTAATGAGGATGACCGGGTCCATACACCCAGGCCTTAAAGAACGGTTTGAGATCCTGCCCCGAACTCTTCTCCAGAGCGCTTCTTAGATCGTCACTACTCGCAACCGAGTTCTTATAGTCGTTGTAGTAGGAACGAATCCCTTTGAAGAACGCTTCGTCACCTAGTTCCGACCTCAACATGTGTAACACCCAGGCGCCCTTCTGGTAATTATTCGGATTCAACAGCCGCATCAAATTGGATGTTTCGGTGTCATGAAGGGGCGTTCGCACTTGTCGGGCGTAGCTGAGATAAGTCTGCCCTGTACTGTTCATGTAGTTTTGAAACGCCGCTTCGCCATCGGTCTTCTGTACAAAGTACCCAGCAAAATAAGTTGCGAAACCTTCACTGAGCCACAGATCCGCCCAGGTTGATTCTGTTACCGAATCGCCAAACCACTGGTGCGCAATTTCATGGGCCACGAGTTCAACCAGGCCCGTACTGAGTCCAAAAGTTCGACTGGACGGCGAATTTGAACTTCGATTCAGAATGTCACTCGCGAAAACTATTGCGCCCGAATTCTCCATCCCACCGAACTGTGTATTGCCTACTATCAAGGCAAGTTTTTCATACGGATATGGCGCAATAGTTTGAGTGAACAGCTTGAGGGATGGAGCTGCCGGTGCAAACCCCTTTGCTGCAGATACGGCATCAGACTTTGGCACGAGATAAGAAAGGGAAGTGAGCGTGGAGTCGCCAGGGATTTTCGCGAACTCTCCTGCTGCGAAGATCATGCAGTAAGGAGGAATTGGATGTGCTTCTGTGAATTTCCAGGTCCGTGTGGTCTCGGAGGTTGTTTCCACCGGACCCGGCTTTCCATTGGCCACCACGAGTGCGCGTTTCGGCGCAGTGATAGAAAAGTTCACAGTGGCTTTTGCTGAAGGGTGGTCCAGTGAAGGAATCCAGTGATGCACTCGATCGGGCCAATTATCTCCCACAACCGACGGCCGGCCATCCTTATCATTCCGCATAACGAGGCCGTCTTTTGGCTTACCGTGGTAAACGACCTCAATCGAAATTTGCGCGCCGCGCTCAAGCGGTCGGGCAAGGCGTACTTCAAGTCTTCCGGAGGTGTGGTTAAAGAGGACGGGTTGCTTTTCGACCTTCACTGAATCGACGGTCATTTCTCCAAAATCAAGATCGATAATTGAGACGTTGTTCTTGAGGATCTGAACGGATATTTCGGCTTTCGCCGTAGTGAGCTCGCTCAGTGGTTCATTCAACGTTATTTCGACGTTGTAATGGGTGGGCTTCCAACTATCGACCTTTCTTTCTACACGAGCAGCGAGTACGTGAAGGGTTGAAACAGAAAATGTGATTACGAGAAGGAGTGTGACTTTGCCGGCGTGTCTTAAGAGAATCATATTTATCGTGTTAGGCAGTCAGGAAAACTGGCCGCGGATGAACGCTAATGACGCGGAATGAAAGCTGAAAGCTACTTTGGTCACGTCCGCGTTATCACGCTTAATCCGCGGCTTGCATCTTTCATCTGAGCCCGAGCATCAGCAGTGCTGAGCGATCATGAACAGTTCTTTCCGAAGAATTTCGCCAGGCTTCGTAAGCCAACAACTCTTCCTGCTCTAGTGGGCGGTTGCCGAGTCTCGCCGCAGGAGTACGTTCAAAGGCGCGTCCTGTTAACGCCATGTGTGCTTTCCTGATACTCAAATTCTCTGGCGTTTGCAGTTGTAGTTCCGCGGACTCGATATCCGGAAAGAGCTCTTCATAGGCAAGCAGATGCCATACGGTGTCTGGTCCTTCGCCTTCTATCGCTAACAGCCGCAGCAAACCGTAACCACTCTCTAGCTGAAAAATCAGATCATCTCCGGGCGAAAACTGTTGGCTCATGACGAGTGGATAATCAGGGTTTTTCGCTTTGTGCGCAACTCGACAGTCCTTGATGAATGCCAGCAAGACCTTATTGCATTTGCCAGATCACAAACCTAGAATCCCTCACACGCCAATGAAGAATCCAGAAAAACCGGCCAGGGATTATTACGATGTGCTGGGCGCTGACGAAAGTACGTCCACACGCGATTTGGAGCGTTTGTATAAACGAATGGCGGCGCTACATCATCCGGACAGAGGCGGTAGTGAAGAGGCGATGAAATCTGTCAACGAGGCCTATAGCGTGTTGAGAGACAAGGCGCGCCGCCGCGATTACGACGCCAAACGGAAACTGAAGAGGTACGTTGCCTATCCTCCCGTATCTCAAGCGCCAGCGCGCGATGTTGGTGCATTTGGTCATTTCCTGAGTGCGTTGATGTGTCTGCTGGTTGGTCTGTTCCTGCTTTTCCTGGTTCGTTTTCAATGGTTCTGGTTCTTGTGGCCGCTCGCAATCCTGGCGGTCTTTGTAATCGTGATGGGTGTGTTGATGACTCGCAGCGCACTGCGAACTGTCCGCTCGTCGTTACCTGACAGGCATATGTTCCGTCGCTATCAGTTGATTCAAGAGGCGTTGTTTTGGACCCTGGTGTTCAGCGGTGTGTATGGTGTCTATATTCTTTTTCAAGCAGTAAAATAAGGACAACTTTTGGGATGAAGATCTCGGGGCTCGATCTACTGTTTCTGGAAGTTAACAATTTGGAAGAGTCGCTCGAGTTTTACACCAACGTACTAGGTCTCAGTCTGGAAAGGCACAATCCTGAAGGCGAGCCACCGATGGCCACACTGCGTGCGGGCAACTTGCGCATCACGCTCGCGCAGCAGTTAGAGACGATGTTGCGACGTGGTCGTGGTGCTCATTTTTTTATCGGTGTCGAAGATGTTGATGCGTTTTATGATCAGCTAGAACAGCGCGATGCCGAAGTTGAGCCCCCGGTGGATGAAGGTTGGGGCGGCCGTTTCATCACGTTGCAGGATCCAGACAAGTATCGGTTCTTCTTCGTCACGTGGTCCTAAGGCGCGGAAGCGAATTTCGTAATTCAGATTTCGGATTACGTCTGCAATCTGCGACTGGAGTCGACCAGAAATCCCAAATCCGAAATCCGCAATCCGCAATCCAAAATTCTTTAGGTTTAGAACATGCGGTATATCGAGAACCCTCCTAATCCCTGGTTAACACATTCAGTCGAATGGCTAGGCGAGCCCCCCGAATCAACTCTCGAAGTCTTCGAAGAGCAGGACACCCGCTCAATCATCAGTCACAACAACAGTCCCGATGTTAGTTTTGACTACTCAATCAACTGTTATCGTGGGTGCATTCACGGGTGCACGTACTGCTTCAGCCGGCCCACGCATGAGTATCTCGGTTATGGTGCGGGTACCGACTTTGATCGAAAGATCGTTGTTAAGGTCAATGCCGTTAGCCTGTTGCGTAAAGAGTTGCTGAAACCCTCCTGGAAGGGAGACGAGATTGTCTTCTCGTTCACTTCTGATCCTTACATCCCGCTCGAAGCCCATTACAAACTCACGCGTGGTTGTCTGGAAGTATGTACGGAGTTTCAGAATCCGGTAGGTGTGATTACGAAGTCGGCTCTTATTAGGCGCGACATTGATGTTCTGCAAGAGTTGAACCGTCGGGCGAAAGTGGGAGTCTTCTTCACGATCCCTTTTACTGATCGTGAGACAGCACGCGCGGTAGAGCCTTTTGCACCTTTGCCTGAAGCGAGATTTCACGCGATGGCTGATCTTGCGGCGGCTGGTATCACTGTGGGAATTGGAATCGCGCCTGTGATTCCAGGGTTGACTACCGACATCCCTGAACTGCTGCAACGTGCCAGAGATTCTGGCGCTACTTACTCCTTTATCAACATGCTGAGGTTGCCGGGAAGTGTCGCGCCCTACTTTGAACAGCAGCTGCGAGCGAAGCTTCCCACAAAGGCCGATCGTGTTCTCAACCGGATACGCGATGCGCGCGACGGAAAGATGAATTCGAGTGTGTTTGGCGAGCGGATGCGAGGTAAGGGAGAGTATTGGGAGGCGATCGAGAAGCTTTACCGGATTCACGCCGCACGACTCGGGTTCAATAAGCGAAATCCCGCGAAGACTAAAGCCAACACTACGTTTCGCCGCCCGACTGCGCAGCAATCGTTGTTTGGTTAGTGCCGTGAGCGGGTTGGGAAGAAATTGATACTCGACACGCTAAAGCGTGTGGTGCATGGCGCTCAGACTGTTGGCAACGTGCACTCGAAAACGCATGTTGTGTGACACACGCACTCCGTTTCCTTATAATGCCTTCGTTCCCAAATTCACTTCTAAGTCAGGAGGCTCGATGATGTTGATTCGAGATGTCATTCGCAACCGTGAGCCTTATTCAATGAGTGCCCAAGCCAGTGTGCAAGAGGCGGCAGAGTTTATGGCGTCTCGCAACGTGGGCGCCATCTGCGTCGTCGATGAATCAGGAAAATTGCTGGGCGTCTTTTCGGAGCGCGATGTCCTTCGTCGCGTTGTATGCCAGCATCGAGATCCCGCCGCCGTCACGGTGGGAGAAGTAACCAGTGATCTGCGCGCCGTCATCCGCTGCGATGAAACACCACATCAGGCACTTGAACGCATGGAATTGATCGGCACGCGTCATCTGCCGGTCGTCGAAGGCGAACGCTGGGTTGGTATGCTCTCAATGCGCGATCTGATGCGTGTTGAATTAAGTGAACAAGGGGACGAGATAAAACTGCTTCATGAATATATTCAGCACTAACCTTTAAGCAGCCCCCCAGACATCAGGAGAGTGCGAGCCATCCCCCCACGGTCGGGAGATCGGTTTCGCGCTCTCAAGTTTTATGGAAGAGGATGAGAGATGAAAGCTTCGTGTTTGACGTTCGTTCTGTTGACGTTCGCAATCGCATGCGGAGGTTCGCCGCCACCAGGTCGGGGCACAGGCGAAGTAGAGACATCCGCTGCGACCCAGACTAACTTTCGTGTCGAAACCGTGGTGAGTGGTCTGCAAGTACCCTGGGCCATAGCCTGGACTCCCGACGGCCGCATGCTTGTCACCGAACGCCAGGGACGGGTCCGCGTGGTTCGCAATGGTCAACTTCAGCGAGAACCACTTTTCACAGTTCCTGATGTGGAACAGTCCGGAGAAAGCGGATTGATGGACCTTTCGTTACATCCTCAGTTCGCAACGAATCATTACCTCTATCTTTGTTACGCGTACAAAGGCGATGGTCAACGCGTGAAGGTCGTTCGCTACACTGAAGACGGCCAGTCGTTAAAGCAGGACAAGGTCATCATCGAGAACATTCCTGCCGCACAGTATCACGCGGGTTGTCGCGCACGTTTTGGTCCGGATGGAAAGCTTTACGTCACGACCGGCGACGCAACTGATCGGAACCTCGCGCAGCGTATGGATTCGTTGGCGGGTAAGACATTACGCCTCAATGACGATGGAACGATACCGGCTGACAATCCTTTCGTTGGACAAACCAATACCCGAACGGAGATCTGGGCGTTCGGTCAGCGAAACGCTCAAGGACTTGATTGGCAACCGGGAAGTGGTTTGATGTTTCAGACGGAGCATGGCCCCTCCGGATTTGATGGACCAGGCGGCGGCGATGAAGTCAACATTGTGGAACGCGCGAAGAACTATGGCTGGCCCACGATTCATCATAAAGATATCCGTGGCGGAATGGAGAGCCCTTTGCTCGAGTACACGCCCGCTGTCGCACCTGCCAGTGCAATGTTTTATCGCGGTTCAGCTTTTCCTCAGTTCAAAGGGAATCTCTTTTTTGGTTGTCTTCGTGGCGAGCGGATAATTCGAGTGGTCCTGGACGGACGCAAGGTGGTAAGTCAGGAGAACCTGCTGGAAAAGAAGTACGGACGGATTCGAGAAGTCGCAGAAGGACCTGATGGTGCGATCTATTTTTCAACTTCAAATCGAGATGGACGCGGCAATCCCACCAATGACGACGATCGAATTATTCGTTTGGTGACTCAGAAATAATCGAACCGCTAGACCTTCTGGGCCAGGATTGCACTTTTGCTCCAGCCGATAATCTCGACCGGTTTGAAACGATAGTGGTGGACTACGCGGAAGTGGCGCTCGGTGTTATTGAGCACTGCATTTGGTGAATGAGATTTGAAGCGGAAGAGAATTTCGAGAAACGTGCTTACCAATGATGGCCGGCAAGGTAGGTGCAAAAGATGCCCTTCGGGAGCAATGACACGTGCTAACTCGTTCAATCCTTCCTCAAGTGGCACATACTCAAGTGCTCCGCTGGTCACCACCAGGTCAAATTGATCGTCAGCAAAGGGGAGTGAAAGAACATTGCCCTGCGCATAACTGACGTCCTGACTTCGTCCTCCATCCTGCTGTACAGCCTTATTTGCAGCAACAATCGAAGTGGCTGAAAGATCCAGGGCGGTGATTCGAACGGGAAAGCTGATCGAGCGAAGTAGTGCGAGTGTTAACAGACCGGTTCCGCAGCCAGCGTCGAGAATTCTCGCGCCGCGCGATACTGGAAGTGGATAAGTTTCAAGATATTGATCAAGGGAACGGCCGTAGCCATTGAGCTTGAAAGTTAGATCGTAAATGCCTGCTATCTTGTCATAAAACGAGCCCGCCTTAGCCTCAGTTTTAGTTGCAGTCAGTGCGTACTCCATCAAGCTCTCCTAAAGTTATGCCGCTTGTGCAAAGGGGGTGGATTTGAATCCTAAAAAAGTAGGGATGCCATTGTAGCTTATGGCTGCGGATACTCAAACCACCTGTCTTTTAGGGTCCGGGTTCGTTCGAAACCATTGATGCACGGGCTTGTCCCCTGGGTGCCTCACGTTCGCAGCTACAAATCAGTGCCCCGCAAAGTTTGGCGCGACGATTTCATGCAAGAACCACTACCAACCTTCGTTCCAGACTTGGCCGAAGTCTGTTAGCAGGAGGCACCAAAATGAAAAAGGGCTTATTACTTACCGTCGGCACGGCTGTTGGTCTGGCTGCGCTTGCCCTAATCATGCAAATGGGAACAGGGGAAGGACTAGCGCAGGATCATTCTGAGCGTCGTTCCCGCCCGGTGATCTACAACCAGGGGTTCAACGTTGAGGTCCTGGTGAATGGGCGG
>DATBMP010000457.1:0-4184 GCA_036554845.1 Pyrinomonadaceae bacterium | reverse complement strand
ACATAAACATACTGCGTCGTGTGCGCTTGCAAGGTGATTACATCGCCCGGCTGCACCAAGCGATTCATCTGCCGTGCATCGGAAAGATCAATTTCGATGATTTCGTTGCTGTCGTGACGCACGAGCGTTGCCCGGCTGGCTTCGGCAAGAGGCTGGGCATCCGCAATTACCACATAGAGTGGAATCGCCTCACGACGAAGAATCTTTGTGCCCGGGTCCTTAACAAGGCCGCTCACTAAAATCGTGTGACTAAGATAATCACGCACCCCAACTGACACTGATGGCTTGTCATGCAACTCCCGTCGTTTCAGGTCAGCCTCGATCTCTCCGCTGATCTCATCGACCGTGAGTCCCGCAACCGGTAATGGTTCGGCAAGATTCGGATGTTCCAACAAGCCAGTGGGTGTGACAGTGGATAGAGTGGACTGCGCCGAAGTTGGACCAAGACGAATGTCGAGCACGTCTCCAACCCCTACGCGATAGATCCTAGTGAGATCTTCATCAGACTTTGGGGCGGCCGGTTCTGCGGGATTCGTGACTTCCGGAATGCTCGATGTAAGTGATACCGGTTCGCCTGAAGCATTCTGTTTTTTCCGAGGCTCGACTTCAGACGCACCATTGGATTCTCGTCGCAGAAACATGTATGCCTCGCCGAGCATCGAGTACGCGTCAGCATCTTTCGGATTCAACTCGAGGGTTCGTTCCAACGCTTGTATCGCGTCCTTCCATCTCTTGAGATCGAAGTAGGCATGTCCAAGTCCGTAATGAGCATCTGCAAAGTCAGGCTTTAGCTCGACCGCTTTTTGAAACGACTCAGCTGCCTGGCGGAAAAGTTTTGCCTTTCCATACTTGACGCCCATCTTGTAAAGCTTCTTCGCTTCCTCACCCGCCCAAGGTGAGCGATTCTCTTCGACAGAGTTGCGCTCGCGGGCGCCTTTCTCATTGAACTCGTTGGACGCAGTTTGGTTGCTGGTTTGGCCAACGGCACAAAGCGCGTGACCAAAGATAACGACAGAGACGACTATAGAGAGCGGGTGCTTGCGCATCGGGAACCCCCTTAAAACCGAACTTAAGTTAGAGAGAGCTTGAGTTAAGACTCAATTGGGGAGAAGGCTGCGGTTCGACTCTGAAGGTTAGGGGAGACATCAGCGAATCCTGTGTTGCCTCTTTGGGGGAGCGAGCCTGGGAACTTTGTGGGAGTTTTATATCACTTTACACGGGGTTGCTCCAAGGCGGTTTGGGTCAGAAGGCGTGGGTCGGGTGGTCAGTGGTCAGAGGTCAAAAGTCAGATGTCAGTCGTCAGAACGGAGCGCGGAGGTCCTCGCCCGCCCGGTACCGAAGTCAGAAGTTAGATTCAATTGTCAGTTGTCAGAACGGAGCGCGGGCGTCCTCGCCCGCCCGGTACCGAAGTCAGAAGTCAGTTTTCAGTTGCCGATCGTCTCGATGGCTCAACAAGTCAGGGAAGGGGCCACACGCTGTAGCGCCGTGGGGTCAACCTTGACCTCTGACTTCTGACTTCGGCACCAGGCGGGCGAGGACGCCCGCGCTCCGATTCTGACTTCTGACTTCTGACTTCGGCACCAGGCGGGCGAGGACGCCCGCGCTCCGTTCTGACCTCTGACCTCTGCTTTCTGTTCCGCTGAACCGGTGACGTGCTAACTAATTCAAAACGCCACTCTCGAAATACGTCACTGGACGATCTTCCTTAGGATGGTAGCCGACCAATTTGAACTTGAGATTTACCTCATCTCCCGATCGAGTTACTTCGATCAACCCGAGATTTAGTCCAATGAATGGATTGCGGTTCGCTCCAGGAACTCCGTTTAGAAGATGGACCTCTCCTGAGCACGCACCACCGAACGGTGTGGCCGGCGCACCAATCGTTGTCAGCAACCTTGGTCCAAGAGTCGTCACATCCGCTTCAAAACCTCTGAACAGCGCGGTGATCGGACTCGATGTGAACTGGTAAAGCCGCGGATGATTTCGTCCACGCCACCTAACTCCGAAAGCATTCCCGATGTGGACGTCGCCACTCAAAATGGCTACCCGTTGTTTCGGGTGGGCTTGTTGATGTTCGTGCAGCGCACTGAGGAACAGGTTGCGCGCTGGAATATTCTTTTGCACAGACCAGTGATCCGGAAAATCGATGTCCTTTCCGACTACACCGATCAAAGGATTTATCACCTTCACACCAATGTCAGATAACAATGTGCCCAGATGTACGACCGGCACACTGGAAACAATGAAGATCGCTTTCTTGTCTCTGTTGTTCTTCAGGAAGGTTCGGAAATCCTGGTACTGGGCAACACTAAACAGTGGGTAGTGCGGATGAAGAGCCCTCTCTGAACGAATGTCCATCACGAACACGCCAATATTTCCGTAACTGAAGTCGTAATGAAACGAGCGCGGACGTCGGGTCATCGGCGGGAGGACACTGGAGGCCTGGTAATCGAAGTAAGCCCACAACGCGCCGCTCCAAATGCTGCTGTAACGCGCGCTAGCGTGTTCTGCGGAACTTCCCCAGTCGCCTCTGATTTCATGATCGTCCATCGCCGGATAACAAGGATAGTTCGCATACATCTTCCGGATCGGGTTGAACGACCAGAACGTGCGATAGCGCATGTCGTACACGCGCCTTACTTCTTCAGTCGTGCATTGGAATATGTCGGTCTTACCTGGTACCGACTGTCGAATCAAGTACGGATTATTAAAGATCGAGAAGACGCCCGGGTTGTCAGCATAGATCTGGTCACCGCATGGCAAGACAAACTTCACGTTGTTCTCCTGCAAAATGCGAGGCAACAGCTGCAACATGCGATCTGCTTCAGGCGTCACTATTCCGCGATTGTTGAAGGGCTGATGACAACTCAACAACGCAAACGAGACCTTTTGAGGTGTATCGGCATCTCCAATAGGAGATGTTTCGAACGTTCCATCACCCAGAGCTGTGCCGTCGCTGGTGCGCACGATTCGATAGCGATACCTGGTGAGTGGATCAAGAGGAGGATCCCCTGCCGGACGTGGATAGGTGATCGCAAGTGTCTTGTCACCAGGTTGGCCCGGTGGAACTACTACCTTCACGCTCGTTTGGCCCAGGCGGCCACCGAAGATCTGAATCTCATGTGGTCCTGCAACATCGGTCCGTAACCAAAGGCGTACCGAACGTGGACCAGTAGTGCCCACTGCGACCATGTTCTTCAACTGATGGCTGGCAAATTTTGCGGTAGGCAGGAGAACGGTCTTGCAGAGTGCGTCTTGTGCTATCTCCTCGAGTCGAACCGGACCAATGCTGAGTTTACCGGTCAGATGCTTTACGAGGTCCGAATGATCCTGGAAGTACGCGCGAGCAACGTGAGCGTGGCCGGCGACGTTCACCAGATCCGTTATGCACGCGAGTTGATCGGTATCCCCTTCCGACTTTAACGGTTCGAGTTTGTGTTCCCGAAGAACAACATTGGCGAAGTACAAACTGGCGCCCTGGTCCAAGGCGTTACCAAAGAATCCGCGAAAGCCCGGCGAAGAAAATTTGATGATCGCCATCTGAAGCGCGTGACCGATGTTGGAAGTGGGTCGAAGATGAATCGATTCGTTTGGACGATGAAAAAACCTCCGGATATTGAGCAGCGCCTTCTCCTGCGCCGAGCCGAAGGGCACAACCAGCTTGTTGAGCTTGAGATAAGCGAAGTCAAACTCGGCATCCGACCCGTAGTGAAAATAGTTCTTCGCTATAGATACTTTGCCGATCTTGTGCCCGAGAAAAGGTTTGAGATATGGGCTTTGTTCAATTGCGTTCTGAACCACCGCCGGAGTCGATTTGTCAGCTCTCGTAGTTGTTCTTAATCCAGTCAGCGATGGTTTGGGAGAAGTTTCAGCGAGGCCTGACAACCGAGCGCTGCCAGCGCGTGGCCCTAATGCCAGGTTTCGGTAGCGTGACGGATCGGGAAAGTCTCCCTTGGGCCAGCTACTTTTGACTCTTTCGAAAGCTTCTTCGAGCTTTTTGATTTCATCGAGAGCCTTTTGCGTCTCACCACGCGAGGTGTGGTGAGCAACGATTCGCCATCCATTGCCCCAACGAAACTCGATAGCAGTTGTCAGCTGTCGAACTTCTCCCCAAAAATAAGCGCGAGCCAACGAGTCGAACGAGAAGATGCGCATTAGTTCTTGGACGGGCGGAATCATGTCCT
>DATBMP010000432.1:0-3734 GCA_036554845.1 Pyrinomonadaceae bacterium | reverse complement strand
AGCTGAAGATCCCGATGATTGCCACTCGGGACATCGGAACTGCTGTAGCGCGGGCACTACTCGCGCTCGACTTCACCGGTCAGGAGACGCACGAACTTCTGGGCCAACGGGATCTAAGTTATTCCGAGGCTACGACAATCATCGGCCAAGCCATTGGCAAACCGGATCTTCAGTACCATCAGTTGCCGGATGAACGGGTTCATGGAGCGTTCATGCAGATGGGAATGTCAGCGAACAGTGCCGACACGATCCTGGAGATGTCACGAGCACTGAACGCGGGGCACGTCAAAGCACTTGAACAGCGTTCGGCGGAGAATACGACGCCAACGTCTGTTGAAACATTTGTGGCAGAGGAGTTTGTGCCGCGGTACCAGGGGCAGGCGGCGACGGCATGATGATACCGTGTTGCTTTGCACAAAAGGCAGGTAGACAGTCGGTTCTGGAATCATTACGGTGAATCCACTGCTTACCGAACGTTCTGAGAGATTTGATCGAGGCTACTCCTACTAAGATCGAACAGTTTAGGCATAGCCTGACAAATCAGGTTGACCTGCGGAAAGCCACAGGCTTACGGCAAGGTATGCGGCACAGCCGAAACGCAAAACAATAGAACTGAATAACTGGGAACGTATCACTTACTTGCCTTTCGTTTTGGCCCGAATCCAACCTTGTCTCGTCAGTAACTGCGTGCTAGTCTCCGCTCACTTCCCCCACCCGCTAACACCAAAAAATTAATACTCGCTTCGGATGCGACGAAGAGATTCGGGGCTGACTTGAAACGAGCGCGGCAACCTCCACGTTGAACCCCAATCGCGAACGCTCGAACACTCGCACTCTGAACCTGAACTCCGAGCTTCAAAGCCCGACGCGGACTAGCAGCTTATAAAAAGGAGTCCACCATGAGATCCAAGATCTCCTTAGCAACGATCACATTGCTTCTTCTCACGCTTCTACTTCCCTTACCTGTCGCGCAAACGAAAACCAAACCCCAAGTTGGACCACTCGATCTGTCCGGCGAGTTGCATGGCGCGCCTTACCGCATTCGCGTCCCGGCCGTCTGGAACGGAACACTGTTGGTCTTTGCGCACGGTTATCGCGACAAGGCTGACCACCTTGGGGAAGTTGATAATCGCAACGCCGATATCGCTCCCAATGCAGCTTTGGAAGCACCCTTACTCGCCGCTGGTTACGCCTTGGCTGGTTCCGCGTATCGCGACAACGGTTGGGCAGTTGAAGAAGGTATTCACGACACAAAAGATCTCACGGTTCTGTTCCGACATCTCGTTGGTCAACCAGATCGAACGATTCTGTGGAGCGTGTCGCTTGGTTCCATTATCGGACTTGAAAGCATGGAACGCTTTGGTGGGATCTACGACGGAGCCTTGTGCATGTGTGCGCCGGCCGCAGGCTCCACGCGAATTTGGGACGCGGGACTCTCGCTCTATCTTGCTTACGATGTTGTCTTTGGAACACCCTCAACATGGGGCACCGTGGGTGAGGTCAGAAACAATATTGATTTTGAGACGGAGGTGTTTCCAAAGCTTTTGGCTGAGGTTAGTAATCCGGCTAACTTCCCAAGATTCGAATTCGTTCGGCTCGTGGGTGGAACTCCCGGTCGTGGCCTGACGCCGCCACCACCGCCGCTGTTCTATCCCGGCTGGCTCTTTACCGACATGGCATTTCTCACGGAGTTTCGCGCGGAGCTACAGCGGCGCGCTGGTGGTCCATACGTGCAGAATCTAGATCACAGCTACAGCCTTTCAGCGGCCGAGAGACTGTATCTGAATTCGCTCGGTGTTCCCGACTTTGTCATTGACGGTTGGCTGGCCCAAATGAACGCACGCACAAACATCTCGGCGCCACCCGCCCCTCGGAATTACGTTGAGCACTTCGCCACCTTCAAAGGAAAGATCAAAAATCCGGTGCTCACGATGCATACGATCATTGATCCGCTGGTAGTGGTAGCTAACGAATCGGCCTATGCCGAAACCGTGGCCGACGCGGGCCGAAGCAACCGCCTCTTCCAGACCTACACGACTGGCAATGGTCACTGTGCGTTTACCGGGCCCCAGATACTGACGGCAGTGAGTGCGATCGATAGTTGGGTTCGAACTGGAACGAGGCCAACTTCAGCAACATTTCCGGCGGCGTTGGGGTTTAGTCCCGGATTTGTTCCGCCCCCATTCCCGCAGCCATAAATTCATTGCCGATTGTCGATTGTCGATTGTCGATTTCGTGTTGTTGTAGCGTCTTTGATACCTACCCGGGAGCCAGGTTCAGAACAACAATCGCAATCCGCAATCGGCAATCGGCAATTACCTCCCTTGCCGCCGCACTGATTCAAAACTACAGTTTTTTCCAGTAGGTAGCTTTGATCAATTCGTGTTCTGCGTGGGACCAGTTAGTCAGATCGAGTTGGAAGTTTCCATTCTGAAACTTTGGCGCATCAATCACCGGTCTCCGATCTTTCGTAGCCCGCTCGATATTGATATTGAAGACGAGTCGCATCTTTTGACCTTTGAATTCCAAGGTCGCTTCAGTCAGATGCATCGTACACGTTCGTTCGTTCGAAAAATTCAGCGACGGCAGCTTCTTGCCTTTGGGCCAGTCAGTAGATTCTGGCCAGTAAAAAGACTTGTTGTCGTCGGCAATTGATACTTCACCGACCCAAATCGTCGCGTCACCAATATCTTTCGGCATAGTCGAGGCGATTAACTTCAGATCGCTTTCCGTCAACACTTCACCTTTCGCATCGCGCACGATGAGACTAACCACAGCGGGGTTGCAGGACTGGGCCCGTGCGCTTGCCGCTGCAAAGGACACGATCAGGAAAGCTACGAACGTCGCAGAAAGAAAACGAGTGGCATAGGATGTGTTTTGCATCTTAAGGCTCCAAGGTTGATCCTTTGTTTCTAATCACCGGGCGTCAACCCATTGAAAGACGCTCCTACCTCTTCAACCATTTCAAAGGTTTCCCCTCCGGCGCGCGTAAATTATTTCGTGCCGCTCCGGCTGTCAATAGGCTCAACTCGCCGATACAGACTGACGGTAAGCCGCAGGATTACCACAAGGGTGCGACAGAGCTCAATGCAAAAGACTCGTGCGCAAAGTCGTGATTCTGACCGAAAGGTTTACGATCCAAAGAACTAATAGCCCATTCCCTCACAAAAAACGCTTGCCAATATCTTGCTTGTCGTATATCCCCTTGCCGCGAAACCAGTTTGATAGGTGGCCTTGAGGCAATCTATGTATTCAATCGTTGATTCGGGTACTGTTGATGTGGAGGGCTAATGAACATTCTTTCAAAGCTTGCATTGATACTGGGTATCATCGGCATGGTGATTGGTGGGTTGGTCTTATTGATCTCACTGCTCTTGCCGGTAGTAACAGATGGACGGACAAGTTGGGAGGAAGCAATGCTCGGGATTATTCCCGGTGCTCTGTTTTTGGTGCTCTCAACTGTGGTCGCGCTGATCGGATTGATACTGGTGCTAATGAGAAGGAAGAAGGCTAAGACCCCAGGATAAAGTTTAAAGAGACATCAGGACCACCGGCTTCAGCCGCGTGGTCCTTCAACTTCAACCTAACCGTCATTCACGCTCGAGCAACCCTGACACCACCGGCTTCAGCTACCAGTCGGAAACTTAGTGCAAAAGCCTTCACAGCCTGAGAACATAATTCCTCAGCAGCTTTCGCACTTCACCTTGAACAAACGCCAGCTCCCGGGCATTTCT
>DATBMP010000412.1:0-18716 GCA_036554845.1 Pyrinomonadaceae bacterium | reverse complement strand
GAAGCAACGCTGCCCGCAAAGGAACGGGGCGCGCACCAGGCCGCGACACAACTCCACAATGAACACCACGGACTTCTGCAATCCACTCTGCGAACTCGTGAGCGTTGCCGATAGTTGCAGATAGCAGAAGCAATCGAATTCGCGGTGGGGAAAGTATGATCGCCTCTTCCCATACATGTCCTCGATCTTCATCTGCGAGGTAGTGGGCTTCGTCGAGAACGACCAGGTCAGCGCGAACTTCCTCGCCGCCTCTCATCGAATCGAAAAGTTGATTTCGATAAATCTCTGTGGTTCCGACAATCAGCGGCGCCGTCGAGTTCTCTTTTCGATCGCCGGTTAAAATCCCAACTTGATCCGCGCCGAACTCATTAGTGAACTCTTCATATTTGGAGTTGGTGAGGGCTTTGAGCGGCGTTGTGTACCAGGCTCGTCGTCCGGCGGCTAAGAGACGCCTTATCTCTTCACGAGCAATCCAGGTCTTACCGCTGCCAGTTGGTGCTGTGACCAGCACGTCTTCGAATTCCAACGCTGCGAGTGCTTCGAGTTGAAACGGATCAGCTTTGAAAGGCGCAGGTTCAGGCGCGCCGATGCCTGAAAGCAGTTGCTGAACCGCGCGGCCCTGTGGTTTTGCTTTTGCTGGGGTGTCAGGTTGGTTCTTAACGCGAGGGTCCCGACGAGCTTCTCGTGGTGGTTGGCGACCGCGTCGCGATTTTTGTCGATCATTCCTTCGCATTTTTGAATGTGATTGTAACTGAGCATTATGCGGAACCTGCTACGGTTGACGCCGGGCAAGATTTGACGGTGAGGTGATTTGTAACTTTTTGCGTGCTTTTAGGAGGGTGCCTGAGAAAGTGCTAACGTATCTGTGATATTTGAGCTATTCGCAACGAAACTGAGGTGTTATGCGTCTAAAATCAGGTTGTGGGGAACTGTCAGAAACATCGAGGCGTAACAGGTAGCAATGAGTGAAATTTTTCAGAGTTTTGAGGTCAATCGCGACGCGCGGTGGCCGATCATATCGAAATTGATTGTCCTATCGCTGGTATTCCACACATCTGCCGTGGCGACCGTGCTCTATGTGCCCAGTGTCCGTGATTCAGTCAATATTGCGGCGCTGCTATCGCGAACGAGCTACGTCGATAAGGACTACAAAAGGACCCAGATTGGCGACGAGGTTCAAGTCCTTGAGTTGCCGAACAAATTTCGTTACCCCGACGGCTATTTTGCATCCGAGGTGCCACAGGAAGTTCCGAGTGTGAATCCTTTTCCAGCGAGCCTGGTGGCCCAGGCCCAACCACCACTCGTAATCGAGACACCTTCGCCGAGTCCGAGCCCGTCACCGGAAGCGTCACCAACCGCTTCTCCAGCGAGTTCACCAGCGACCGAAGCTGCTGTTGCGGCGAATTCAGAAGACGAGAAAAAGGTCGACGAGAAGGTAGAGAAGCAACTGAACGAGATTGCCGACGAGAACAGTGTCGTCAGGCCGAGCGAGAACGAAGTCAACACACGACCTTTGAAGGATTGGTTGGCGCGTGCAAACGAACTAAAAGTAAAGGGCCAACTGGATTTGAATTCGCAGATTGAGATCAAGATCGAGGCAAATCTCACAAAAGACTGCAAGTTGGAAAACGCGAACGTTATTCAAAAAGCCGGTGACGCCAGGTTGTTGGAAGTTGCCAAAGATATGGTCGCCGCAATCGGCGACAGCGGCATGCTTTCGTTTCTCCGCGACCCGAAAAAGGTGATGGATCCAACCGAGTTACGATGCGATGAATTTCCGCTTCAGTTGACGATCAAGTTAGACCAGAACGAGATCGCCGCGATTGTTGAATCACAAGCAGATTCACCGGCGCGGGCCGCTGAGATGGCGAAGGGTTACAGTGGCCTACTGGCTGTGGGTCAATGGCTGAAGCGAGGTCGCGATGAGGAAATGCTGTACAAGAGCACGAAGGTTACAGCCGAGGACAAGCGAATCCTGGTGAACTTTTCGATGCCGCGCCAGGCAGCAGGCGAAATGCTAAAGAAACAACTTCCAGCTAGTTAAGTTTGAGGTAGGTCAGGAAAGACGGAGCAGACAGCGTTCCCAATAGCGGCAACCCAGTGGATTGCCTCACTTTGGTTCACTCCTCTACAATCCTGCGTAAATTTGGCGTTTAGAAACCATTAACATAGAGATACTCATGATCGATAAATTTCTGACCAAAGTATTCGGAAGCAGTAATCAACGTTTTCTGAAAACGGTGCACCCGATTGTTGAAGAGATTAACGCGCTCGAGCCGGCGATGAAAAAGTTGTCCGACGAAGAGTTACGCGCGCGCACGATTACGTTCAAAGAGAAGGTTCAAGATGCGGTAAAAGACGCTCGCGATAAAGATGAGCGAAAGAGACTTGAGCGCGAAGCGCTTGACGAGATCCTTCCCGAAGCCTTTGCGCTCGTCAGAGAAGGCAGCGTGCGCACGACTGGCATGCGTCACTTCGATGTGCAGTTAATCGGCGGCATTGTTCTGCACCAGGGCAAGATTGCGGAGATGCGCACCGGTGAGGGAAAGACACTTGTTGCCACTCTTCCCGCCTACCTGAACGCACTCACCGGTCGCGGCGTTAACATCATCACCGTGAACGACTACCTGGCCTCTCGCGACGCGGAGTGGATGGGCCAAATTCATCGTTTTTTGGGACTCGAAGTCGGCTGTATTCAAAACGACATGGACGACTTTGAGAGACAGACTGCCTACGCTGCAGACATCACGTACGGTACGAACAACGAGTTCGGGTTTGACTATCTGCGCGACAACATGAAGTTTGACCTGACCACGTGCGTGCAGCGGGGTCACTACTTTGCAATTGTCGACGAGGTTGATTCGATTCTCATTGACGAAGCCCGGACCCCGCTGATCATTTCTGGTCCATCGGACGAAGCCACCGATAAGTACTACAAAGCTGACGCGATCATTCCGCAGTTAAAGCGTGGTGAGGATAAGGACGGTGTGAAGACGGGGGATTACGTAGTTGATGAGAAGGCACACACGGCAGTACTGACCGAAGATGGTGTGGATAGGGCCGAAAGACTACTTGGGGTTGGGAATCTTTATGATCCGTCCAACATGGAGTTGCTGCACTGCGTCGAGCAGGCGTTGAAGGCGCACACACTTTACAGACTCGATCACCAATACGTGGTCCAGGATGGCGAGGTGATCATCGTTGACGACTTTACCGGTCGTTTGATGAAAGGTCGTCGTTGGTCTGACGGACTACACCAGGCTGTCGAAGCCAAAGAAGGTGTGAAGATAGAGAAAGAGAACCAGACTCTTGCAACGATCACACTACAGAACTACTTTCGGTTATACGAAAAACTCTCTGGTATGACTGGTACTGCAGAGACCGAGGCTGCTGAATTTCAATCCACTTACAAGCTCGACGTGATCGTGATCCCAACGCACATGCCGATGGTGCGAAAGGATCGGTCTGACGTGATCTATCGAACATTGCCTGAAAAGTGGGACGCGGTGATAGAAGAAATAAAGGATTGCTACGACCGTGGTCAGCCAACACTTGTCGGCACCGTCTCAGTTGAAAACTCCGAACTGATTTCGCGCCGGTTGCAACGCGAGGCAGTGCCTCACAATGTCCTGAACGCCAAGTATCACGAACGCGAAGCCGAGATCGTGGCCCAGGCCGGTCGAAAAGGCGCAGTCACCATCGCGACAAACATGGCAGGACGCGGAACGGACATCCTCTTGGGCGGTAACCCAGATTTTCTCGCCCGCGAGTTCTTGAAGAAGGATGAGGTTGATCCAGACGAGGCCAGCGACGATCAGTGGCAGGAGGCGTTTTCAAAGGCCAAACGCATTGTTGAGTCAGAGCATAAAGAAGTAGTTGGGATCGGCGGACTGCATATCGTCGGTACTGAACGACACGAGTCACGTCGAATCGACAATCAGTTACGTGGTCGTGCCGGAAGACAAGGTGACCCGGGATCTTCACGATTCTTCCTCTCGCTCGAAGACGACCTGATGCGCATCTTTGCCGGAGACAAGGTTAAGGCCTTGATGCAACGGCTCGGGATGGAACAAGGCGTAGCCATCGAGTCCAAGATGGTTTCGAAACGCATTGAAGCGGCGCAGAAATCCGTTGAAGGCCGTAACTTCGAAGCGCGCAAGCACCTGCTGCAGTATGACGACGTGATGAATAAACAGCGCGAGACCATTTACGGTCTGCGCCGGCAGTTGATGGAGGAACCGGATCAACGTGAATACTTGCTGGGAGACCCGCCAAAGTCTGGTGTCGCTTACGACCTACTTTCGGATCTCACAAAACAGTATTTGAATCCGGATGTCTCGCCTGAAGATTGGGATGTTGATAACTACAAGCTTCAGATCAAGACGGTCTACGATCTCGATATCGATTCAGAGCGGATTGACTTAACCGAGTTAGCTTCTGAAGAGGTCGTTGAAGCGATCTGGGAGAAGTTGAAACGGAAGTATGCCGAAAAAGAGCAGCAGATTGGTCCCGAAGCAATGCGCACCTACGAGCGCATCATCATGCTCAACATCATTGATGCCCAGTGGAAGGACCACTTGCTATCGCTGGACCACTTGAAGCAAGGCATCGGCCTGGTCGGGTATGGTCAGAAGGATCCGCTGGTCGAATACAAGAAGCAGAGTTTCGATCTGTTTCAAGAGATGCTCGATCGAATCGATACCAATACGATCCGTTCACTCTTCAACTTGCAGATCGTGTCAGGCGATCCACCGGAAACAGTGCGACGCCGCGCTCCGCTAAGGCCGACACCACTCACGTTCACAGGGCCTAACCAGGGTGCCGCAGCCGCTGGCGAAGAAGCGGGAAAGACCAAAACAGTGGTTCGCGATCAACCCAAGGTCGGCCGCAACGATCCGTGTCCATGCGGGTCGGGTAAAAAGTATAAGAAGTGTCACGGGGCTGTGTAACTCAGCCCCCCTTCTCACCAATTCTATGTTGCGAGAAGTCCTCATTATCTGCGCGGCCGCGACCACTTGCTTCTCTGCAATCCCAAACACCCGTCATCACTCTTTCGTATCGCCTCAAGACGTTCTCGCGGCTCCTGGTAATCGGGAGAGCGGCATCGCTCTTTATAAAGAGAGGAAATATCGTGAGGCGAATGACCGTTTAAAGAAGGCTATCAAAGAAAATAAATCCGACTATGAGGCCTGGTACTACCTTGGTCTGACTCAGATTCAACTTGATGATTTCAAGAAGGCGATCGAAAGCTTCGAGAAAGTTCTCGAGCTCAAGCCCGACGATGAAGCCGCTTATGTCGGCTTGAGCTATTCGCTGCTGCGTCGGAACAAACCCAAGGAAGCCGTTCGCGTTTCCGAGAAGGCTCTGCTAATCAATCCAGGTATTCCAGAGGCCCACTACATTATTGGTGTTGTTAGCTTGAGAGAAGACAATCGGGAAGAAGCTCTCAGGCGGGCGGATTTAGCCATCACATTGAACCCCGCCTTCGCGGGCGCCTACCTGCTGAAGAGTCAAGCTTTAGTTCGTTTCATTGCTGACGTACCGGTTACGAGTCTCGGTGAACCGCTTGATCAGCGAAAGGATCGATTTCAGGAGGCGAAAGATGCACTCGAACGGTATCTACGACTTGATCCGAGTCCACCCCACAAAGAAACCTGGGTTGATCAGTTAGCTGCACTCGAGTTCCACGCTTTGCCGGCAAAGGAACAGCAGGAAATTGTTACGTTGCGCAGCAACAAAGAGGTTACAACCAAAGTCCGTATTTTGAGTAAACCCGAACCGACTTATACCGACGTTGCCAGAACTAACGGGACTGCGGGAACTGTTGTGTTGAGGGCGATCTTTGCAGCAGATGGTAGTGTGAAGCACATTCTTGTCCTGCGTGCACTTCCTGATGGATTAACAGAAGCTTCGATCAAGGCCGCGCAGAAGATTCGCTTTACCCCGGCGGTCATGGACCAGCGACCTGTTTCGGTTTTCATGCAGCTAGAGTACAACTTCAATGTCTTCTGATTAGCCACTCACACCTTGAACCCCAATCGACAAATTCAAATCGTTGAGTCAAAAGACACCATCAGATAATCCGGTTGTTCAAGCGATCATTGGCGGGACCGCTCCTCAACCCGCGCGTTTGGCCGCTGCTCGGGGGCTGTTGCCTTTGCCTCAATCGGATCTCCTGGAAGTGCTAGTAGCCCTTGTAAAGGCCGAAGACGCTGAGGTCTCTGAAGCCGCAGGTGAAACTCTCCAGGAACAGGAAAAGAGCGATCTTCTTGACGCCGCGAAATCGACTGAAACTTCGTCCGATGTGCTCAGCTATTTAACAGTCAGTACGTTCGTTGGTCGTGAAGTTCACGAAGCAACCATAGTCAATCCGGAAACGCCCGACGAGGCGATCGCAAAGATGGCCGGCACGAGTAGCGACGGATCGTTGTTGGAACTCATCGCAGTAAATCAGCAGCGACTCATTCGAGCACCACACATCATCGACGCAATTCTTCAGAATCCCGCGCGCACTGCTGAAGCTGAACGCCGAGTAAAAGAGACACGCCAGGAATTTTTTGAGAAGGAAAGAGGCGCTCGACAGATCGCTGATGAGTTACGTGCGAGAGGAAACAATGCGGCTGCGGAGTTTTTTGACAGTGCGGATCTGACAGTCGCCGGCGGTGGTCTCAGTTTCGAAGCGGCGATGCTCATAGCCAAGCATATCGAAGTCTCCGATTCTGATGTCGATGATTCCTGGCTACCTGCGGAGATGTACGTGGAATTGGGTTCCGAAAGTTATGAGGAACAAGCAGCCGTCGTGAACCGAATTCTCGAGCATGAGATGTTGGCGGAGGGCGAAGTACCACCCGAAAGAATCAGTTTGATTCGGGCCCTCATGTTTATGAATGCGAGAGACAGAATGAAGCTGGCAATGAAGGGCGATCGAGAAGCGCGCGGGATTTTGGTGCGCGATTCTAACCGGGTCGTGGCGAGCGCGGTAATTAATAATCCTCGAATCACGGACCAGGAAGTTGAGAACATCGCTGCGATGCGAACCGTAACCGACGAAGTGTTGCGCTTGATTTCGATGAATCGATCATGGGCGCGCTCTTATCCAATCATTCACAACCTGGTGCGTAACCCACGGACTCCGATACCCACCGTAATGGGAATCCTTCCACGGATTCGAACCAAGGATCTGGTCAACCTATCCCAGAACCGGAATGTTTCCGACGCGATACGGCGACAAGCGGTCCGCCTTTCGCAAACCAGATCCGGCCAATAATCTCTTCTGCCTCAGGAAATACCCGAACCCGAAGTTACAGAAGTTTTGCGAAATAGTTAATATTGTTCTTGACACGTCACGGTCGTTACGTATAATTTCGCACAGACCGAGCCATCAAGAATCAGATTTGACTAGCTTGGCAGCTCTTTTTATTTCGGATTGGCTGTTGACAGGGAAGGTCCGAGCGAGTTTGACGAAGGAAACGCGGCATTATTTTTCTTACCGAGCTGCGCGGCTTTATCTCACCCGCATACGCACCGCCGGATCACAGAATCGGCCATAAGTGACGATTCCCAACTCTTGTTCCACCGCCGCCCTGATTTGCCCGAACCTGCCCCGATAGTTTTGCCCCGCTAGTCCCATGGTTAGCGGGGCTCCTCTCTTTCTAATACCCCGAAAACTTACCGGCTTTGTGAAACTACTTTGGTGACGTTTGTGGTGGCCTGTGGCGTTTCAGGTGGCTGGATAGACTTGCCCGCCATCCGGGCGAATAGAGCTTCGTAGTTATTAACGACGTGTTCCCAATCGTAATGCGTTTGCACTCGAGTCTGCGCACGATGTCGATAACCATGGACCAACGAACCATCTCGCAAAACTCGCTGTAGCTTGTCAACGAGATCTGCTTCGTCAGCGTATGCGATACCTGCTTCTCCGACTACTTCTATGTTTTCAGGTGTTGCCAGAGTTAATACGCAGTTGCCGTAACCCATCGCTTCCAGAAGCGCCGGGTGCGTACCGCCGACTTCGGTTGCGTGGACATAGCAGTAAGCGTTCTGCTGTAGCGCTCGATAGTCTTGTCCGAAAACGAATCCGGTGAAGACAATGCGCTTATCGCCGCGAGCGCGGCTCTTCAGATCCTCAATGTACTCTTTGGCGTATGGCGCGTCGCCGACAACCAGCAGTCGATAAGCGGTTCGAACTCTCTTAAAGGCTTCGATCACCATGTGCGCGTTGTTCTCAGGTTCCAATCGCGAAACGTAGAGTACGTATCGGTTGGGCTCAACGCGCCAGCGCTTCACGAGATCACGATCAGGACGTCTTTCGACTTCCGAACCGTATGCGATCATTGTTGACGCCGCACCATAACGTGCCTGGTAGTAATCATGTATCACTTGCGCGTCGGTAACGGTCACATTCGGAAGTAGCGTTGCCAATCGCTCGGCCAGCAAGTAGTAGCGACGTCCTAACCAATTCCATTTCCTTCGCTTGTGTTCGAGTCCATCCACATTGATGGCCACGGGTGTTCCGGTCCATCTCAAGATTGGTGCAAACGGTGCGTTGGCTGCGTTGCAGATCAGAGCGGCATCGTAGCGAGAAGGTGCAGCGTGAAGAGCGGACAGAAAAGCGTGAATGACAGTGTCGAAATATTTGTGGCGAATGGTAGGTAGGACCACCAGGCGCACACCCTGAAACTCGAGTTGGCGTGGTGAGACGTAATGGGCGCGGCAGTAAACAGTTACCTGATGACCGCGTGAAGCCAGTCGCGTTGAGAGATGCTCAGCAAACGTTTCAAAACCACCGTAGCTTGCTGGAATACCTCGTGTACCGAGGATCGCTATGCGCATGTCGCTCTTTCGGGATCATATCGCCGCCTTACGTTGAAGCGATCCATTCGTGACGGTCTCGCCAGCGGCGTCCTTGTAGACTCTTAGAGTTTGTCTCGCTGTTTCCTGCCAGCTGAACCGTCGGGATTGGTCCAACCCTTTGACGCGGAGAATAGATCGAAAGTTTGAATCAACGATGAGCTTGCCCATTGCAGAAGAGAGCTCGTCGATGTCGAAAGGATCGACAAGTAAGGCTGCGTCTCCTACCACCTCTGGCAAGCTGGTCCTATTGCCAACGATCACCGGTGCTCCACACTTCATTGCCTCGATGGGCGGCAACCCAAACCCTTCAAAGAAGGATGGGTAGACAAAGTAAATGGCTCCCGAATATAGGGCTGGAAGATCACTCTCCGGCACATATCCCGTGAGAATCACCGAATCGCCTATGCCTGAGTTTTCAATTGCTCGTAAGGTTTCGTGAAAGAGCCACGCTCGCTTACCTACCAGAACCAACTTTGGAAGATTACCTTTGGACCACCTTGCTCGCAAGCGAGCATAGGCTTCAACAAGTCGGGCCAGATTCTTACGTGGCTGGATCGAGCCGACCGAGAGGATGTACTCCCCATGTATTCCATAAGTTTGTCTGACCCGTTGCAGCTCTTTTTCGTCAGAAACTGGTGAAAAATGAGCAGGTGGCGCCAATGGGATAACGCTGACAACCTCAGGCGAAACTCCGTATGTTGTGATCAAGTCTTGCCGACTGTGGTTCGACGGCGAGATCAAACGAGCGGCCCTTCTCGCCGAATATCGCACGGTTAAACGTAACTGTGTGCGACTACGTTTTTTGAAAGTCTCAGGGAAGTGTTCGAAAGAGAGATCGTGAATGCTTACCACCACCGGGCATGGAGAAAATGGGGGAGCAGTAAATTGCACGTGCAGCACGTCGACCGGATTCTTACGAAGTTCGCGGACAAGTGTCAGTGGAATGCGGATCAGTGGACTGTGTGGAATTGTTTGACGGACCGAGAAGTTGGACCAGCGATTACTGAACCGAGTCAACGCTTCGGGTTTAGTCACATAAAGCGTGTAGTCGTTCTCGTGATCGATTTGGGCCAACGCCTCGATGAGATTTGTGGCGTAGCTCTCGTTGCCAGCGAGTCCGGTTCCGACCGAGTGGGCGTCAATTGCAATGCGCAAGAACAGCCGCTCCCATGCTTCAATTATGCCTGGACAGAAGGAGTTTAAAACAAACCGGGGCGGACAAACAGTAAGGCTTTGGTTGGGGCGGGTTAAGAATTGAAAAGAGAATGCCTCCCCGGAAGTTCCAAGGAGGCGCCGAGCGTCGACTTATTTGTTCTTGCCGGCTGCGGATGCTTGCGATTCACTACCCTGCTGACCACGTGTGTCACGCTCACGAATGCGGGCTGCCTTACCTCTCAGGTTGCGAAGGTAATAAAGCTTGGCCCTACGCACGCGACCACGCTTCACAACGTCAATGTGGTCCACGATGGTGGCATGAAGAGGAAAGATCCTTTCGACGCCGACGCCGAAGCTTGTTTTCCGCACAGTAATCGTTTCGCGGGCACCGCCATGCTTGCGAGCGATCACAACGCCTTCAAATGCCTGGAGGCGCTCTTTGGTTTCAGACTCTTTGATTCGCACATGAACTCGAACCGTGTCGCCCGGTTGGAATTCAGGAATGTTCTTACGCAACTGCAAATTCTCAACATTGTCTAGTCGGTTCATCTCATCCACTCCATTTACAATATACGCGACGTTAGATTCCGTTCGAGAAATGCTATTGCCGCTTCAAATCCAAAATCCGATTCAGCTTTCTACATCCTTGAGTAAGTCAGGACGATTGCTGCGAGTTTTCTTCAGAGCTGCCTCACGTCGCCAACGTGCAATTTCCGCGTGGTTACCGGTCAGCAGAACTTCCGGAACACGCATTCCGCGAAACTCCGGTGGTCGAGTGTAATGGGGAAAATCGAGCAACGATTCTGAGAACGACTCAGTTTCGGCTGACGTCTCACTTCCCAACGCACCGGGAATCAACCGAACCACCGCGTCAACCACTACGACCGCTGCGGGTTCTCCGCCCGACAACACATAGTCGCCGATGGACAGCTCATCTGTAACCAAGCCTTCCGCCACGCGTTCGTCGACTCCCTCGTAACGGCCGCAGACCAAAACTACCTGGTTACTTTTTGAAAGATCTTTTGCCGCAGATTGGGTAAGTACCCGACCTTGTGGCGAGAGCAAAACTACTCGAGTGCCCTCAGAATAATCGTCTTTTCTTTTACAGCCGGTGAGATCTTCAACCGCCGCAAAAATCGGCTCCGGCTTTAGTACCATACCATCTCCGCCACCAAACGGTCGGTCGTCGACGACATGATGCTTGTCAGTGGTCCACTTTCGCAGGTCATGAGCCTGCGTTTTTACGAGTCCGGCAGCTTGCGCCCGCCGAATAATCCCAAACTCAAAGATCTCGCGGAAAAACTCCGGAAAGATCGTAATAATGTCGACTCGTAACACAGCGCACTTTCAAAAAACTATAGATCCAGCAACCCTTCTGGTGGGTCGATAACGATTCGCTTTTCGGGAATATTGATCTCGGTGACGATCGTTTCAGCCATTGGTATCAGGAGTTCGCGACCAGCATCAACTTCCAACATTGCCACGCCGCCAGTCTTCAAGATACCTGCAACTTTTCCAACGGACTCCCCCTCTATTGTCTCAACCGTGCACCCCTGAAGTTCCCAATCGTAGTACTCGTCTTCTTCAAGCGGAACCCGCGCTGATTCCGGCACTGCAAACTCATAACCGATCAGCCCACTTGATGCTTCGAGGTTGTCAAAGCCCTTGAACTTTAGAATGACTCGGTCCTTTTGGAACCAGTATTGCTCCAGCTCAATCACGCCCCTCTTACCGTCAGGAGCAACGGTGACCAATTCTTCCAGGCCCTCGAACCGCTCTGGAAAGTCTGTCAAAAGATCGGCGACGATTTCACCTTTAAGACCTCTCGTCCGCACGGCGCGAGCGACGGCAACAAGTGGTTCGAGATCGTCATTCTTGCCGCTCATTCCACAATTTCTAGAACGAAGCGTTTCTTTTTCTTGACACCTATTACGTGGACCAATGAACGCAAGGCCCGGACTGTCCGACCCTGTTTACCAATGATCTTACCCATGTCGTCCTGGGCCACGCGAATCTCTATCACGGAAGTTCCGTTGTGATCTGTTTCTCGCACGTCAACGCTTTCGGCATCGTCTACGAGTGACTTAACAATCATCTCAACGGTTTCTCGCATGTGATTGAGCACTTCTGAAACTACGAAGCTGGGGCCACGTTGGCCTTACGCGTCTGCTTGATCAGGCGGTCCACGGTGTCTGTTGGTTGCGCACCCTTTTCGAGCCAGTAACCCACTCGGTCCATATCGAGCTTTATCTCAGCGGGATCCCTGGTCGGATCATATGTGCCCAGGTTTTCGAGATAAGCGCCATCGCGCTTTGATTGTTTCTCTTTAACCACGATGCGGTATGACGCCCGCTTCTTCGCGCCTGTGCGCATCAATTTAATTGCTAACAAGTCTTTACCTCCGAGTCGAGCGAAAGGGATTCTTTCGCAGTTTACTTTCGTCTTTTCTTACGCTTCTTTTTAAGTTTCTTCTTGCCTGGTCCAGCCGGCAAGGCGGGCAAGCCGCCCATCGTCTCGTCGCCGTTCTCACCAAGACCGCCGAGGCCCATCTCTGGAATTCCGGTCATGCGTCGCATCATCTTTCCTTTGAGGCCTCCGCCACCGAACATTCCTGACCCTGACAACTGTCGCATCATCTGTCGCATTTCAGTGTATTGCTTGATCAACTGATTCACTTCGGCGACTGAAGTTCCGGAACCGCGAGCGATTCTGCGACGCCGATTTGCATTCAGGATGCGGTGATCGCCGCGCTCTTCCCGGGTCATTGAATCGATGATCGACTCAGTCCGTTTCAGCTCCTTCTCCATGAGCTTCGTCTGCTCCTCATTCAATTGCGGCATTCCCATGCCACCGAGAAGCTGATCCGGCAAGAGCTTCATGATCTTTGTGAAAGATCCCAGTTTCTTAACTTGGCGGAGTTGTGAGCGAAAGTCGTCGAGAGTGAACTCGTTCTTCTGAAGTTTTTTGAGTTGTTCCTCGGCTTCAGATTGATCGACTTTCGACTGAACTTCTTCGATGAGCGATAAGACATCGCCCATTCCCAAGATTCGTTGGGCTACGCGATCGGGATAAAACGGTTCGAGGGCGTCGTACTTTTCACCAACACCGACGAACTTCACGGGCTGTCCGGTAACCTGCTTGATCGAAAGAGCAGCGCCGCCTCGTGCGTCACCATCCATCTTCGTCAGAACTACGCCAGTGATTCCGACACGACGATGGAACTCTTCCGCGGATTTGACAGCGTCCTGACCGGTCATCGCATCCGCCACGAACAGCACTTCTGCCGGACGTGTCTCGTTTTTGATCGAAACGAGTTCCTCCATCAATGCGTCATCGATGTGCAATCGGCCGGCGGTGTCGATCAACAGCGTGTCGAATCCCGTCTGTTGCGCGTGTTTGAAAGCCTCGCGAACCAGCGTTAGCGGATCGTTGGATTCGGCTTGTTCAAAGATCTGTTGGCCAGTCGCCTTGGCGATGACCTTCAACTGTTCTCGCGCTGCTGGTCGATAAACGTCAACCGACAGCAGCAGCGGCTTGCGGTCCTGGTTTGCTGCAAGCCAGCGAGCAATCTTCCCCGTGCTGGTAGTTTTGCCGGATCCTTGAAGTCCGACAATCATTACCGTGTTGGGAATCTGCTTTGTAAAGACCAATCGGGAGGACGTTCCTCCGAGTAGGTCGACCAGTTCGTCAAAGACGATTTTGACGACCTGCTCAGAAGGCTTCAGTTCCTGCCAAACCTGTTGACCCTCTGCCTTCTCTTTGACCGAAGCTATAAAGTCTTTTGCGACCTTATAGTTAACGTCCGCCTCGAGCAGTGCAAGCCGAATTTCCCGTAGGGCGGCATCTACATGTTCCTTGGTTAGTACGCCCTCGCCGCGCAGATTCTTCAGGGTGCGCTTTAGCTTGTCAGATAGGGACTCAAACATAGATCTAATAGGTGAAGTCCCACGCTGGAGACGGAAACGGGGATGATAGCGACCGCTCTAAATACTGTCAAGGTAAGGAGATAGCAACGTGTTTGATACTGTAAATAATGCTCTTTGGGTGATCGATTCCACTGCTCGTCTCACCTCAGTTTACAGATTCAACAATTGTGGACGGGTCTGCTGCCATGTGTTAAATTCACCACTGCTTAGGACAATAAACGGTGCAGCGGCATGGGTGATTTGATCACCGCACCGGCCTTCCACCTGCCACAGCCTAGACGACCGAATGATAATCCGTATCTATTGAGCCTTTAGGGACTTAAATGGCTAAACGTGTCGATTCAGGACCGGAAACTCACGGAAAAGATGAATCGCCAGGTCGTGGGGTAGTCGATCTCGCTGACGCCCGCGTGCGCATGAAGCACCGTTCTGGATCTGCAACCACTGAAAGCCTGTTGGAGGAGCTCGACCAGGTTAGTTCTCTTCTCGATCAAGGGCTATCTGCTGAAGCTCGAACTCGACTCACCTCACTGATCGCTGCCGCCCGGAATCATCCTTCCATACTCGCACTTGCACGTTGCGCACTCTCGATGGCTTTAGAAATGCAGGGCCACTATCGAGAGTCGCTAGCAGCAGTCTCGATGTACGAATCTGCTGATGCGCGCGTAAAGCTCGATGACAGAGCCGTGCAGTCGCTCAAAGTTCAGATCGGACTTGCCTACAACTACAACGGCGATCATCCCAAGGCGATAGCGATTCTCAAGGCTGCACTGAAGGATTCGGCTGACACAGAAAGCAATCTCGGACCAATTTACGTAGCTCTGGCGCGCGTCTATCGCACGATTACTGAGTATCCGATCGCGCGCGATTATGCTCAGCGTGCTCTGGACCAGTTTCGTCAAACAGGTGAGTGGCGTGGTCTTGCGGAAGCATACTTCGGAATCGCCCTGGCAGATCTTCAGGAAGGCAACTACGAATCGGGTCTCGAAAACTTTGAACAAGCTCTGAAGTTGATCGGAGATCGACCAGCAAGTTACACGCTCGGAAGAATCTATTCGAACATGGCTGGAGCGTGTTGGTTCCTGAAGCGCCCCCAGGAAGGAATTCGTTATCTCGAAAAGGCGATCAGTTACTACGAGCGCACGGACCATAAAACCAGCGCTGCGAATGGTTACAACAACCTGGGCATCAATTTGATCTTGATTGGGCAGTGGGGTCGAGCGCAGGACGCACTCGAACGTGCACTCTCACTTGCTTCGGAAATTGATGAGCGCGGCGACAAGGTTCCGATGATTCTCGACTCGCTTGGCGAGCTTCTGATGCTCCGTGGCGAACTGGATGAAGCTCGTGACTATCTGCGTAGAGCCGTGGCGCTCGCAACTGAGAACGGTAACAAGTGGTACGCCGGTCAGGCGTTAAGGACGCTCGGTCGTTGTTATCTCGCGATGGAGGACGACGCGAAAGCCCTGGCCAAAGGTAAAGAAGCATTGGCGATGGCGGAAAGCATCGGTGACCGCCAGGCGATCTGTGAATCAAGGTTAATCCTGGCTGAAGCTCATCTCAGAAACGGCGAAGAAGAGGACTGCACGAACGAACTAAATAAGGTTACGGAAGAGACAACTGACTCGGCTACTGATCTCGGCTTTACGGGCGAGGCACATCGACTCGCGGGAATGCTCGCGATGGCCCAGGCGGACTCAGCGGCCGCCGCGCAACACTTCGGAAGCAGCGTTTCAATCTTCGAGATGCTCGGCGATCGATATAGGGCCGCGCGAGCTCACGCAGAACTCGGACGCGCCTACGCCGGCACGCAACCAGTTCGGGCCACGGAGCATTTTTCTCGTGCGGTGAATACATTTCGGGAATTGGGTGCACGGTTGGACCAATCTCGCGCTGAGGCCGCACTCGCTAACCTCGATCGCAACACGCCGGAAAGAAGCCAGGAACAATCTGCGCTAACACAACTTCTCACTTTAAGACTTGCCGAAGCTGTTGCTTCACGCGAGCTGCTGTTAAGAGAGTTGGCTGCGGTCATGAGTCAGGAGACCAACGCGCAACGAGTTTTGATTGTTGAAGATGGTGAGAACAACCAGCCGCGTGTGGTTGTGTCACATGGGTGGTCGCCCGCTGAAGCCGCACGCATCGCTGAAGAAGTCAGTCGCCTTCCTGACGAAGACTCTCGTGAACGTTATGCGAAATCACGAGACACCGCGATCATCCTGCTACGTTCCTCAAATGCGCCGCCGGCAACGCTTTTTCTTGCACCGCGAGGTCGAGCGACATTGCCTGGCTCGCTGTCACTTGAACCGTTGCTGCGAGTAGTTGAATTGGGGATGGATGTTTGTGCACTTCGCTCTGGAACAACTCGAGGCACCGGCACACAACAATCGACCGAGGCTGCCGGATCCACTTTAATGCCCGGTTTCATTCACTCCAGCCCCGCCATGACGCAGTTGGTTGAAGAGATCAATAAGATTCGCTCGTCTGATGTGACCGTGCTTGTCACAGGCGAGTCAGGAACCGGAAAAGAACTGGTTGCCCGTGCGATACATTCACTCTCGACTCGTCGTTCGCGGATGTTCGTTCCGTTCAATTGCACAGCTGTACCTAAGGAGCTGTCGGAAGGATATTTGTTTGGATATCGACGAGGCGCTTTCACCGGCGCGGTCAGTGATTCACAGGGTGTGATCCGAACTGCTGCTGGAGGCACGCTGTTTCTAGATGAGATTGGCGATCTGCCACTCGACGTTCAGCCAAAGCTGCTTCGCTTTCTGCAGGAAGGTGAGATTCAACCTTTGGGCGAACAGCGACCGATCAAGGTTGATGTGCGGATCATAGCTGCGACCAATACTGATCTTGAAGAGATGGTGGCCCAGGGGCGCTTTCGCGAAGATCTTTACTATCGGCTCAACGTGATTCGTCTCCGCGTCCCGCCACTGCGTGAAAGACGTTCGGAGATTCCAACGATTGTCAATTACTACATCGATCACTACTCGACGAAGTTTGGTCGAAAGGACATTCAGATCACCCCACAGGCAATCGATCTGCTAATGGTTAGCGATTGGCCTGGCAACGTGCGCCAACTGTGTAACGAGATCCAGCGTGTTGTTGCAAGAGCCGAAGACGCAACCGTGATCAGCCCTGAACAACTCTCGCCTGAACTCAAGCGGACATCTTCACCTACGACTCCAACCGCTTCCGCATCAACGCTGGCATCAATGCCTAACTCAACTTTGCAGAACGTGACGCTGGCGGATGCTCTTGCCGAAGTCGAGCGTCGAATGATCGCTGATGCTCTGCGCAAGCACGGCGGAAACATCTCACGAGCCGCCCGCGAGCTCGGACTTACTCGTCGCGGTCTTTACCTCAAACTCGAGCGTCACGATCTGAGCGCGAGTGCCTAACTTCTTAGGCCATTTCCTCGGCATTTTCCCCGTCCAAACCTGCCAAAAATCGCTGGATACTCAATAGCCACTGTATACTTGGTTTCCAGTTGTGATTAGTGGTCCCATCCTCGCCTAAACCCCAATAAAAAGCTGCTCAATCCCTTGGATTTACGGAGTTTTGGATACCGGGTATCCAATTTGGCAACGAAGGTGCGCTCTGTTTGGGCCACCATTCAGGGAAGCCCTAACTACTGATAACACGAAGGTTAGCTGCGAAAGGTGGCTAACTATCTGACGTGGCACGTCTGTTGAAAAAGGACTGGTCGAGCCCGACATTGAAAGAACCTGTTCAGCACGACTCAAGGAGTCGAAAGGACTACAAAATGTTACGCCGAATCCTAGCCTCCCTAAGCATCGCCAGCATCGCGATAGTTTCGTTGCCACTGGCTTCGTTTGCGGCCCCCGCGCGCGGACGAAACAGCGAACGACGCATCGAGAAGAAGACAGCGCCGGAATTCGATTCGACAAACAACTCTACTGCTACCGTTCGCGTGTTGATGCAAACCAAAGGTGCTCCGTCAGAGGCTCATGACGGTGCGCTGATGACCGCACGTGGTCGCCGGAAGGCCACCTACGCTGCCTTGAATACTGTTGTTGCGGAAGTCCCCTTGAATGAGATTGAGAATCTCGCCAAGCGCAGTGATGTTGCGTACATCTCGCCCGACCGACCAGTCAAATCTCAGATCAATCTGACAAACGAAACAACCGGTGCCTCTCAAGTTCAAGCGGGCACACTGCTCAACACGGGATTTGATGGAAAGAACATTACCGTAGCGGTCCTCGATAGTGGCATCAGCGCGAGCCATCCTGACTTCATTCGACGAAACCGCTCGAGAGTTATCGCGTCAGTGGACTTCAGTGGCAGCAGCCGAGCTGGTGACGCTGATGGTCATGGAACGGGAGTGGCCGGAGTTGTGGCAGGCAACGGAATCGCCTCTGAAGGTTACGCAGGAAACTATGCTGGTGTTGCCCCGGGCGCCAATCTGGTTGATGTTCGCATACTTGATGAAAACGGAATCGGTCGAGCCAGCAGCGTCCTGGCCGCCTTCAATTGGGTGATTGAAAACAAGCAGCGCTACAACATCCGTGTTGTTAACCTCAGCATGGGTACACCGGTTCGCGAATCCTTCCACACCGATCCACTTTGCAAAGCAGTTGAGTCGGCCGTACGCGCCGGCATCGTCGTCGTAGCAAGTGCGGGCAACATGGGCCGCACAGAAGAGATCCTCGGTTACAACGCTGATGGCTCTCCAATCTATCAACTCGCGTATGGCGCCATCAGCAGCCCTGCTAACAGTCCATACGCGATAACGGTGGGAGCCACCGATAGTCGCGA
>DATBMP010000407.1:0-5299 GCA_036554845.1 Pyrinomonadaceae bacterium | reverse complement strand
GGCTGAAGCCTTAGCGAACACCCCTCGAGTGGTTGACGCTTCTTCTTCAGCTGACCCTTGATGACTAACTCCCCTGGGTGGCGCATCCGCGGTCACGGGTGCAACGTCGCCGGCGGGTTCCTGCAAAATGGCCCCTTTTTTCGGCTCTTCAACATACTTCTTAAATTTCCAGAGTATGCCCACTGAGATAACCATTCCAAACGCAGCGACTGCAAACGCCGGGTGGTTACCGAACCTCTGTTTGACAATCTCCATTATCACTGGTGCGAGGAACGCGCCGATGTTGATTCCCATGTAAAAGATGTTGTAGGCGCGATCCTTGAGGTGGCTACCTTCGGGATAGAGGTTGCCAACCATCGTCGAGACATTTGGCTTAAACAGACCATTACCAATTACCAGGCAGGTTAGCGCGGCGTAGACGGCCGGCAAGGCTCGGATCGAAAGCAGTCCATGGCCCGCCATGAAGAACAGGCCGCCGATCATCACTGCTTTCCGATAGCCAAGCTTTTTATCGGCGAGCCACCCACCTATCAAAGGGCTGGCATACACGAACATGAGGTAGTTCGCATAAAGACCGGTTGCTTGTGCGGCAGTCCATCCAAAGCCTTCAACTGGGTTTTGCAGGTAAAGGGTAAACAGCGCCAGCATCGAGTAGAAACTGAAGCGCTCCCACATCTCAGTTGCGAAAAGCACGTAAAGGCCCTTCGGATGCTTATCGGTGGCAGGCGCTGTGTGGGCGTCCACGTTTGTGGCCGTGGCCATAGATGCGACCCTCCTGAGTTTCGATTAACTAACCTCTTATCCGTGAACAAGCGGGAGAATTTCGGTGGATGCAAGGCATTCAGCCAAATTAAGGGCAGTGCTGTCAAGCTGATAGCCTAATGGGAGGATTTTGGAGAGCGGTGTCGCGCTGCGCTTGCCGCCGCGCTCCAAAATTAGAACGACGGCCCAACACCAGAGGGGATCTGCCCTGTAGCACTGCGCCGTCGTTTTTAACCAGATGTCTCACGCTGGTACCAGCGCGCAACAGTCGGGTCTATGGGCCGGATTCTATTGATGGCATCCGTGCGCGTCAACAGAGTGAGAGAAGATAAAACAGGGAGGATTGACGATTGTCGATTGACGATTGTCGATTGACGAGTGTGTTAGGCGGCTTCGCCGCATCCCTTGCGGTAAGGCTCAGCCTTACCGACCAATGTTCAAAAAGAAAGGCTATACCTGTGCGACGGGCACAGGCGAAGCCTTTCCTAAAATTGAAGCTAACGGTAAGGCAGAGCCTTACCGCAAGGGATGCGGCGAAGCCGCTGAACACACAATCGACACGCGTCAATCGTCAAGGACCATCGTCAAGTCCCATCACTTGACACTCGCGCTTTGCGGAGCGTATAAGCACCATGACAAACGTGGTGAGTTAAGGCGACTTGCGGCCACGTAAAATAACCCGCTAAACAGCTCGGGCGCCTTTCGGGTGCAGCACAACTTCTTAAGTTTAAATGAAGTCCCGCGTTGTTTAGCGCGGGACCTTTTTATTGCCGATTGGCGATTGTCGATTGTCGATTGAACAGCCAAGCCGACGGGATTCTTAAAAATCGGCAATCGGAAATTGGCAATCGGAAATGACAGCTATGCCAAATTTTAGACATCTCCTCGAATCAGACACCATCCACGTGTTCGATGGCGCCATGGGCACCATGCTCTATGCCAAAGGCGTCTACATCAATCGCTGCTACGACGAACTAAACCTCAGTAATCCCGACCTCGTCCGCGAGATTCATCAGGAATATGTACGTGCCGGCGCAGATATCCTGGAAACAAATACCTTCGGCGCAACGTGTCATAAGCTCAACGAATACGGCATCGCGGCAAGCCTGCGCGAAATAAACATCGCCGCAGCCCGCATTGCACGCGAAGCAGGCGGTGAAGACATTTTCGTTGCCGGAGCAATCGGACCACTTGGTCTGCGAATCGAGCCCTATGGACCGACGTCGTTCGATGAAGCAAAAGATTTCTTCAAAGAACAGGCCTCAGCTTTGCTCGAGGGTGGCGTAGACCTGTTCATTCTCGAAACATTCTCGGATGTTTCAGAGATCCGCCAGGCGATTCGTGCCGTACGAGAACTCTGCGATCTGCCGATCGTTGCCCAAATGACGATCATGACCGACGGCAACACCCTGTTCGGTACAACTCCTGAACTCTTTACCGAACGGCTCGATGAATGGGGCGCAGATGTTATCGGGCTCAACTGCGGCGTCGGTCCCGCGATCATTCTGAACGCACTGGAAAAGATGCGTTCGGTGACAACCAAGAAACTTTCTGCCCAGCCAAACGCGGGATTGCCGCGCGATGTACAAGGGCGACAGTTTTACATGTGCTCGCCTGAGTACATGTCAAAGTTTGCCAAGCGCTTCATTCAATCCGGTGCGAAGTTCATCGGTGGCTGTTGTGGCACCACCTCTTCGCACATCAAGTTGATCTCTGACGCCGTCCGCGCTGCCTCACCGCGTGCGCAGCGAATAATCTTCTCTTCTGGTCCATTACCGCAGATTGACGAAATAACTCCGTCTGACGTCAAGACGGTGCCACCGGAGGAGCGTTCTGCCTGGTCCAGAAAGATCGTTAACGGCGAATTCGTAACGTCGGTTGAAGTGCTGCCACCAAAAGGCGTCGACGCCCAGAAGACTCTCGAGTCGATTCGTCTTCTTAAAGACGCCGGTGTGGATGGCGTGAACATTCCTGACGGCGCGCGGGCGCAGTCAAGAATGAGTGCCTTGGCTACCGCCGTGCTGGTCGAGCAACAGATCGGAATTGAGGCTGTGCTTCACTATTGTTGCCGTGACCGGAATCTACTCGGAATGATGTCTGATTTATTGGGTGCAGCAGCGCTTGGAATTCGAAACCTTCTTTTGATCACGGGCGATCCACCAAAGATGGGACCATACCCCGACGCAACCGCGGTCTTTGATATCGACGCGATCGGTCTCACCAACATGGTGAACAAACTCAATCACGGTCTGGACATCGGCAACAATCCAATTGGCACGCCAACCGCCTTTTGTATCGGGGTAGGTGTGAATCCCGGCGCGATTAATCCTGATGAGGAGATTCGTCGGTTTGAATACAAGGTCGAGGCCGGTGCGCAATACGCGATCACGCAACCCGTCTTTGACACTGATCAGTTATTAGATTTCATCAGACGAATCGAACACGTGAGGATCCCGATCATCGCGGGTATTTGGCCACTCGTCTCGTATCGCAACGCAGAGTTTCTTCATAACGAGGTGCCGGGCGTTCGCGTCACTCCTTCAATCATGGAACGAATGCGGGCAGCGTCTTCGATCAGCAAAGAAGCGGGTCGTGAAGAGGGTCTGAAGATTGCGAGAGAGTCGTTGTTAGAGGTTCGCGATCAGATTCAGGGCGTGCAGGTCTCGGCGCCATTCGGCAATGTGAAGTACGCGCTCGAGGTATTTGACGTGTTGGACAGTTTTTCAACCGCAAAGTCGCGTGCCAATTGAAACTTAATTCACCTGGCTACTTGAAGTACGTGGGCCAGTGCTGAATCAAGCGTGGGATATTTGAATTGATAACCTGACCTTTTTAGCTTGACCGGATCGACGCGTTGGCTGCTGAGTAACAACGCATCACCCATCTCACCAAACACGAGGCGAGCACCAAAGGCTGGTATCGGAAAGAACGTGGGGCGCGAAAGTGCTCTGCCAAGCCTCTTTGTGAACTCCCGATTGGTAACCGGATTTGGCGCGACAACATTAACTGGTCCACTAACAGCGTCGTTAAGTAACAAGTGATGAATCCCTCCGACAACATCGTCTAAAGCGACCCAACTCATCCACTGTCGACCGTCACCAATCTTTCCACCAACACCCATTCGAAACGGTGGCAACATCCTGCCGAGCGCGCCACCTTCAGCATCGAGGATTATCCCAAAACGAAGATGGCAAGTTCGGATCCCTGCGTCACGTGCTTCCTTTGTGGCTTCTTCCCACTCAACACACACCTTGGCTAGAAAATCGTTGCCCGGTGCACTCTCTTCCGTAAGGACTTCATCACCTCGGCTGCCGTAATAACCGATGGCAGATGCGCTAAGGAGAATCTTCGGTCGGTTATTTAGCGATGCAAGCGACTCACCAATCAAACGGGTGCCTTTTACCCGGCTCTCTTTGATGCGCTTCTTCTTCTCTTCGGTCCAACGCCCTTCCGCGATGCTCTCCCCAGCCAGGTGAATGACGGCATCAAAGTTCTCAATTCTCGAGAGCGCGATCGAGTAACGTTCCGGACTCCATTCGATCGCATTGGAGCCATACCCGGTCGCAAAACGCACGAGCGGTCGGACTTCGTGGCCATCGGCTTCTAGAAAAGGTGTCAGCGCTTTACCCACCAGCCCGCTTGCTCCGGTGATCAGTATTCTCATCGGTTATCGGTCCTCATTCGGTAACTGTGTATGAAACATTTCTTGCAACAGACGGTAACACGCCTTCTCCGCCCTGTGGTTGTATTCGGGCGCGAGTCTGTGTAGAACTGCGGGCGCCTCACGATCTTATTAATTAAGGAGCAGCCCTCACCATGCTGCGAACACAGATCATCATTAGCGGTCTTTTCCTGGCTTGTCTCGGTGCCGCGACCTTATGGCCGACCCGGGTACCGCAAAGTTCTCTCCCTCGGCGTCTTACACACACATCAGAGCAGAGCCTTAATCTTAATCCCAGTCTCAGTGGTGCTGGACGCCACATTGCTTTTGAATCAACTCATGATCTGGCACAGGTTGGTGGCAATTCAGGATTCAGAACTCTGCTGGGTGAGATCCGCTCCGACTCATTGAGTTTTTATCAGATTGCGCAGTCGCGCGCTGTCTCGCCAGCGATCTCTCAAGACGGTTCTCGAATAGCGTTCGCATCGGCTGAAGATCTGGTTGGCCAGAATCCCGATCGAAACTTCGAAGTCTATCTACACGATGCACGCGCACTTGTTCAACTTACCCACACGTCTCCATCTGATCTGACTCAACGATTGGTTCACGGCAGCTTTCAACCATCGATTAGTGATGATGGCGAACGGGTCGCGTTCTCGTCGAATCTGGATCTTGTAGGTGACAACCCAGACCTTAACTATGAAATCTTTCTCTTCAACGTCGCTTCGCGAACGCTGGACCAGCTGACATCTTCGAGCGGAATCATTGGTTCGACTGATGCGCACCTTAGCGGCGACGCAACGCGAATCACCTACATTACTCGGAGCAGTTCAACCAGTGCCGATCTATTACTCAAGATACTTGATACAAATGTGA
>DATBMP010000382.1:0-2796 GCA_036554845.1 Pyrinomonadaceae bacterium | reverse complement strand
GTATGCAGTTTTGAAACTTGTTCGGGGAACCCGCGCCGCTCCGATGTTTGCCGCGATCGGAGCCTTTGCCCTCCTTTACTGGTTAGCCCGCAAACAAGACCTGGCCATGCTCGAATTTATTTTGGGCAATGGTCTGCTCTACATCGGCGTAGCCATCATAGTTCTGTTTCAGGCTGAGATCCGGCAAGCCTTGATCACATTTGGCAATCGCTTTCGCATGCCGTTTAGTCGGAGCTATGGCGGGCAGTTTGGCGAGGGTGTCTATGACGAGATCGTGTTGGCAGCGTCCACACTCGCCTCAACCAAGACAGGGGCGTTGATCGTCATCGAGCGTAACGTCGGTTTGAAGAACGTCTCTGACGGTGGAGTGAAACTGGATGCTGAACTCAGTTACGATCTTCTGGTCAGCATTTTCAATCCGGCCACACCGCTTCATGACGGAGCAGTGGTTGTTCGGCGTCACCGGATTGCCGCAGCCTCATGTTTCCTTCCTCTAACACTCAATCCGCTTCTTTCAAGAGAGTTGGGAACACGACATCGCGCAGCTATCGGTGTTACCGAAGACACCGATGCTGTAGCCGTTGTGGTTTCAGAGGAGACGGGATTGATCTCGTTCGTCCAACGAGGTCAAATAAAACGCGGACTCGATGCTCCGCGTCTGCGTGCGGCAATCTTCCAGGCGATTGAATCCAAACAAGAGATCAGCAGCAAAGAGCGACAGAAGCTCAGTGAAGGTGAAGGCGAAACTGAAGAAGTAATCATTTAACCTCTATGCCTTTCCAGGACATTGACGACACCCAAACTGTAGAACCGCCGAAACCACCGGGCACAATGGAACGTTGGCTCCGTCAGGTTTTCGTTGAGGACTGGGGTCTGAAAGTACTTGCACTTGGCATCACGTTGGTGATCTGGTTTGCCGTAACCAGCGAAAACACGCCTGTCACTTTCATGGCCGCGGTCCAGTTGAATCTGCTGCTTCCGAATAACCTGGAGGTGAGCAATGATCCGCCGCGCTCGATCAACGTTCTTCTTAACGGGAGCAAATCGAAACTCGGAGACATTAACTCTCTCGATCTGGTAGCCACGGTGAATCTGACGGACTTCCAGGCCGGTGAACGAGTGCTGCTATTAACTTCTCAAAGAGTGTCAATGCAGCTTCCGGAAGGTGTGCGAATTGAATCGTTTGAGCCCAGTTCAATTCCTTTGAAGTTGGAGCCTCGCATCGAGAGACAGTTGCCCGTTGAAGTCCGAGTCGATGGCAAACCCGCAGATGGTTACGAGGTTTATTCAACGCACTCAACACCTGCGGCAATTAGGGTTCAAGGTCCTGCTAGTGTTGTGGCCGGTCTCGGGAATGCACAAACCGAAACTGTCTCGGTGGAAAAGCGGACCGACAGTTTCAAGGCTGAGCAAGTGCTGATCGACATCGGTAGTCAAAAAGTAGATACGGTCGATGCTTTTGTCGAAGTTCAAATTGAGATCGGCGAGAAAAGGATTGAGAAACAGTTCGACAATGTTCCAGTTCAGTCACTAAGTGGAATTCCGATCTTGCCGACCGTCGCATCCGTCACAGTTCTCGGACCCGTTCGAGCCATCGAACAATTGCGAACGGAAGACATTCTGGTCCTTGTGGACAAGCCCTCCGCTGGTCAAAGCAATCCGCAACTTCGTTTACCCACCCATTTGCAACCGCAGATCAAATTGGTTTCAATCAGACCCGCGCTCTTCCAATAAATCGAAGTAACACTCAACAAAAATTTGATGAAAAAGCTTTTCGGCACGGACGGCATGCGAGGAAAGGCGGGCCAGTTTCCGCTCGACAAAGACACTGTATTCGTAGCTGGTGCATCACTAGCACGCCATTGCGAAGCAGATCTGGGACGCAAACCTGTAATCGTGATCGGACGGGATACAAGAGAATCTGGTTCCTGGCTTGAAGAGGCCTTGCAATCCGGAGCTGCCACTGAAGGCGCTCAATGCTTTTCTGCGGGCGTGATACCAACACCAGGCGTTGCATATCTTGCTCGCATTCTCCCCGCTGATGCCGGTGTGGTGATTAGCGCGTCACATAACGAATACAAAGACAACGGGATAAAGATCTTCTCGCCCACAGGTAAAAAGATTGACGAAGGCACCGAGCGCTTAATCGAATCGGATATTTACGCCGCCGCTTCCTCGCAACCCAGACCCCAACCAACATGCCGCAAGACCGACGACACGACAGCCAATGAACTCCAAGAGCAGTACTTAAACTTCTTGCAGCACGAGATCGGTGAGGATCTCTTCCTTAACAACCTGACAATGGTGGTTGATTGTGCGAACGGTGCAGCGTCAGTGCTCGCGCCAAAGTTATTCAAGCGACTTGGGGCAAACGTGATTGCCATCAACAACGCGCCGGATGGTCAGAACATCAATCGCGATTGTGGCTCGCTTCACATCGAAGGACTACAGAAAGTCGTCGTCAGCGAGAAGGCTGATTTTGGTGTCGCGTACGATGGAGACGCAGACCGTTCTCTCTTCGTAGACAGCCGAGGAAGTTTCGTCGACGGTGACGCCACAATGTGGGTGATGGCAAAACATCTTCAAGAGCGCGGTGAACTTACCGATTCGACGGTTGTTGCCACCGTGATGAGCAATATCGGTCTCGAGATTGCTTTAAGAAGTCGGGGCTTGAAGTTGGTGCGAACCGATGTAGGCGATAAGTATGTGCTTGAAGAATTGTTGCGTATCAACGGCACAATCGGTGGGGAGCAGTCGGGACACATCATTTTCCCTCAAATTAGCCTGGCCGGTGAT
>DATBMP010000380.1:0-8873 GCA_036554845.1 Pyrinomonadaceae bacterium | reverse complement strand
GCCGCCCCTCGAGCTTAGCTTGGCTCCCCAGCCCTCGAAAGGTCTATTATCACGATGGGAAGAGTCTGATCTCCGCAGACCCGGAGAGCGACGGACAACGGAGAGTTTCTAGTACGCACCGAACCAGTAATCACTGAAATGATGATAACTCGTGACTGACGAAGTAAATCCGGTACACACAAGTGAAGTTAAACGGAAATCGCTTCTCCAACGGCGATGGGCGAAACTGTTACTGATCTGGGTCATCTGGACCTTCGTGGGAATAGTATTCACGCTGCAGAGTTATTTCACGTCATTCCGATCCGAACGCCCTGTCTCGTTTAGTGATTCGGTCTACCTACAGATGACTTGGTCATATCTGTGGGCGCTGGCCACCCCACTCGTACTTTTGGCAGCCTCCCGTTTACCAATCGAGCGACACAACTGGCTTAGAAACTCACTTATTCACGTTCCCATTAGTATCGCGCTAAGCGTTATCGTTACGGCTATCGGCCATGTCTTCGTGTGGCTTTACTTTGGATTGCCCTTAGGAAGAGGGTTCTCATTCGAGAGATTGTCTCGCTTTGTAGTTGCGAACTTCAGCGAAGGTATCGGTATCTACCTTCTGATTGCACTCATCAGTTACTCGTTCAGCTACTATCGCCGTTATCGCGAAGGTCAAATCAGAACTCTCCAACTCGAGGCCCAACTCTCTCAGGCGCAGTTGGAAGCCTTAAAGATGCAACTTCACCCTCACTTTCTTTTCAATACCCTCCATTCAATATCTGCGCTGCTGAATAAAGACCCTGAGGTAGCGCGACGAATGATTACTCGTCTAGGGGATTTTCTGCGGCTAACCCTAGAGAATTCAGGCGCCCAGGAAGTGACCCTGCAAAAGGAAATGGAGTTTCTCCGCTGTTATCTTGAAATTGAACGTATTCGTTTTCAGGATCGACTGGTCACCCGCCTGGATGTTTCCAACCAGGTTCTCGACGCCAAGGTTCCAAACCTTATCCTCCAACCCATCGTTGAGAATGCAATCCGCCACGGAATAACCCCTCGTTCGACCCCAGGAATCATCGCAATCGAGGCGAAACCTCACAATGGGGCAGTTCGTATTCAAATCCGAGACAACGGTCCTGGCCTTCCAACTCATCGCAGTTCCGACATTTTGTTCAGGAAAGGCCTGGGCCTGAAGAATACGGAGACGCGGCTGGAAAGACTGTACGGAGCAGCGCATGTCTTCGATCTTGCAAACGATCCTGATGGGGGTCTGGTCGTTACCCTCGAGATTCCTTTTAAAAACGGATCGTCGGCGTCTCAACTAAACCTCCGCTGAATTTTTTCGTTCTCATTTCGGCCAGATTTGGTGCTGTTAGGAAGGTCGCGCCACGAGTCTGTTACAAAATCCGCTTTTGCGGTGTAACGGTATTGCGACCTCCCCAGATCTCGGCACAACCCAGGAACCAGCCATGGCTGATTCTCCCCAGATCCGTGTCCTGATCGTTGACGACGAGCCGCTCGCTCGAGAAATGTTGCGAGAGATGCTCCAGGCGGACCGGCAAGTCGTGATTGTGGGTGAATCCACAAATGGACGCGAAGCTGTCGAAGCAATCCGCGAACACTCACCCGATCTCATCTTTCTTGATGTGCAAATGCCGGAACTAGGTGGCTTTGAAGTGCTTGAAGCCCTGGGGAAAGGCAAGATTCCCCAGGTGATCTTTGTCACTGCTTACGACCAGTATGCGGTTCGTGCTTTTGAAGTTCATGCTCTGGACTACCTCCTGAAGCCGTTTGATCAGGAACGGTTTGAGGTGTCCTGGCAACGTGCCCGAGCGCAAGTTCTACGCGATCAGAATGGCGGCGTTGACACGCGTATCCTCTCGCTGCTGGAAGAGTTATAGGCGGGAACGAAGTACCTCGAGAGGCTGGTTATTAAGGCAGCAGGCCGAATCTACTTCCTCGAGACAACCGAGATTGACTGGATCGAGGCAGAAGGTAATTACGTTTCGGTTCACAGCGGCAAGAAGTCACATCTGCTGCGCGAGACAATCAGCAGCCTTGAGGCTCAGCTCGATCCGAGACAATTCGTGAGAATTCATCGCTCATCGATCGTGCGAATTGATCGCATACAGGAACTGCAGCCCTGGTTCCACGGTGAATATCGAATAATCCTCAATAATGGCACTCAACTGACCCTCTCTCGTAACTACCGCGACAAGTTGCAGGAAGCGCTCGGCAAGTTGCCGTAGTCGCCAATCACCTGCTACCAGGGCTCCGTAAATCCGCGGAGTAATACGGTTCCATTACGGGCTTTTCCAACTCTACGCCCCAATTTCACAATCGGTAGGTTGTCCCAACGTCAAGCCTATTAGTCACAAAGTCATGCCTTTCCGTCACAAAACGGTTCAACCTTTTCTGAATGGCGCGTATAACCTGCCCAAGTTCGGGGTAATTGAAAAGTCGTGCTGAAAACCCAGTCTTTTCAGCAGAACTTCTGCAGCGTTGCTCATGGCCAGATAGCTCGTCCCCAGAACGGGCATAACTCCCGGACGATACTCCTTTGCCGTCAGTAGGAGGTATTGCCATGAGGTTACGAGGAATTGCTTTCAGTACAGCACTGATGACACTCGCAATGATCACAGTAAAGGCCAATCCACCGCTCGCCCTGCTCGACGAGTCAATGCTGGGGGTTCGCAAGGAATCGTCTGACTTGCTGATCGAACACGGCGTCGCGCTTACGACACCAATGGCCTTTTCACAAGACTCAGTGTTTGGAAATGCTTACCACCAGACTCTGAATATTCTGATTCATGAGAACGAGTGCAGTGAGTTCTTTGGAGGAGTTGCAAACTCAATTGACATCTTTAGCCGATTGATGACGAAAGCACGCAAAGGCTACTGGCCTTCAAGCGTCGGCATCAGGATGTCAGGTCAAACGACAGCGGTCTTGAACGCTCGGACCAAACGAGAATACCGGCTCTTCGATGCCGTTGAAATTAACTCGAATGGTCCCTTCTATAAGCGCAAATTCTCTGTCGCTGAGCCCGTCATTCCCAACGTCGGAAGTTTTCCACCGAACACTAAAGAGGCGCGCGTACTGATGTTACTTCACGAGCTCGGTCATGCCGTGAAAGGGAAAAATGGCGATTGGCTTCTACCCAATGACGGCAATGATGAAATTGCAAGCCGCTCTAACTCTCTCAAGATCGAAGAGGTGTGCGGCGAGGAAATAAAGACCGTTGCCAAGTCTGGGGAACTGGAACCCACGACGCGAAAGTTTGATTCGACAACAGCTGTATCTCAACCGCAGCGTAAAGAGCCTTAGCATTTGAACAAGGATTCAAGGTCAGAATTAAAGGAGATGAACATGAAATCAACAGCCGCTTGGGAAGCAGACGTTAATAGTGATTTGACTCCCCTAATCGAAGAGCACGCCACCAATGGAGGTGATGACACATCACCCTCTCCCAATAAGATCGAGACACTCAAAGAACTGACGTTCCGGATTCTCCGTGAGGTCCAATCAATGCGCGACGTGAACGCGCCGAGCATTGATAGCGGAATCGATTTCTATGAAGAAGTCACGCGGTTCGAAGTGGATCTGATCAAACGAGCGTTGATGCACACCGGCGGTCACCAGGGACGCGCAGCTCGACTGTTGAATCTGAAGATCACCACCCTGAACTCCAAGATCAAGCACTACGGCATCGAGATCGCGGCATTTCTACCGGGAATCAGTCTGGCTGGATCCGTTGCCAGGGAGTCGCAGCAACGTGCTGACTCAGCAGCTTTGCCGATTGCAGTTAGCTAGTCCACTCAACGAAATCTCTCCTTTCACACCCAGCCCTTACACGTAGGGGCTGGGTTCTTTTTTGATTCATCTGGGAAAGATGATGCGGCTACGTCACTCTGGTTCTGTTCTTACATGATCACAAACACTGATTCGTCGCTGGTTGCGAGTTTGGCTGCGGCTTCGTGATGCAACTCACTGTTCTGCCTTGATACGCACCGCATTCTTAATTGAACGCCAGGCTTCCGAATTCCAGACGCGAGTCCAGAACTCAGACGAATCACGCCTTCGATTTTTCGTGAAAGATAAAATGCTTAGGAAAATGACCTTATTAACACTCTATTCAAAATGAACGCGTTGGGCTCATTATTGCTAGTAAGTACGAATTCCGCAGTTCAAAACTCGACGGTCAAGCAGGAGGAATAGCAGTCTCTAAATGAATAACTTGAAACGAATAGCCGCTGTGGTTAGCCTTCTAACTGGATTTGTTTTCTTCAGTTCAGTTGATGCGAAGGCGAACCCATTTACTCTAGTTGACGGACAAAGCGTTACCGTGAACTACGCAACAACTTTTCCTGGCAGTCATGCCACCGCAACTTTCACTTATAACCAAGCGACGAACCAACTGACGGTTGTGCTCACCAACAACTCCACGGATGCGAATAAGCTCTTCGCGTTTGGCTTTGACGCCACCGGAGTTACGCAGGTCGGAAATCCAACCATCGTTAACGGAGCCGGTACGACCGCAAACTTCGTCAATGGCGCGACCCAGATCCAAACTGATTTCGGTGTTAACTCAGCCCAGGGCAACAATGCCGCCGTATTGAATGCAGGTGAATCACTCACTGTCGTCTTTACCTTCACCAGTGGTCCAGCGATCCTTAACATCGACATTACCAAGATTCACGTGGGTTCCCTTCCCGACGGGAGCAGTGAGAAACCAATCGGCGTTCCCAATGGTGCCGACCCGGTTCCAGAACCAGCCAGTATGTTTTTACTCGGTACTGGACTGCTTGGTATTGCCGCAGGCATCCGCCGTCGCCGCAACGCACGATAATCTCATAAGCTCAATAGCGTGATCGCCGAGCCGAAACCTTCCTCATAAGGTTTCGGCTCCGCACGTTCATCAACTTACGAAATCCTGGAGCACTTACCTGACTCGTTACCTGCTCGTCCGCGTCAATATCCATTAACAGCAATACCTTCGGTTCCTAATCCAAATTCCACAATCCCGTTTCCGTGACAGACGTTAGCGAGTCGGCCCATTCGCGTGACGAAGAGGCCTAATACGAAGATGGTCCAACGGGCATAGTCGTTGCACCTTTGCTATCTCTGACGACCCCACCGTTGTCGGTAGCTCTACTAAATTTCGTACCAGCTCAAAACCCCCAGTGAGCCTGTAGAGCTACTTCGTTTCAAACGATTTAGCAAAGGAGTTGAGATCATGAATAAGGTACTTAGATTCCTTATGTTGTCAGCTGCCCTGTTTGCTTGCTCTGCTATCACCGTGTTTCCGCAAACCAGTGGGGCGATTCTTGGGGAAGTGCAAGACGAGAAGCAATCGGTTATCCCGGGCGCAACCGTTACGCTTCGAAACGTAAAGACAAACGAGTCGCGAACCACGCAAAGCGATGCCGCAGGACGCTACCGTTTTAACAATGTTCCTGTCGGTGATTACGAGATAACTATCGATGCTTCCGGCTTTGGCAAGTATGTCCAGTCCGGGATTACTCTGGCTCTTAACCAGACTGCAGTGGTTGACGCTTCGATGAAGCCAGGCGACGTTCAAGCCTCAGTAAGCATTGTTGAGAACGCTTCTCTACTCAACACAACCACTGCCGAAGTCGGTGTTCGATTCGACTCACGGCGGGTGTCTGAATTGCCGCTCGCAACCAACCGAAATGTCTACAACATCGCGTTGTCCGCAGCCGGCGTCACTCAATTAGGAACCGGACAAACTGCCTTCGCCGGTGGCGCGGTGGGGGGCACCTCGGGCGTGAGCTACTCGGCAAACGGTGGCCGCATTCGTTCAAACAACTTCATGATTGACGGCCAGGACAACAATGACTTTGGTGTGGCCGGAGCCTCGGTTCCACTCAATAATCCTGATTTGATTCAGGAAGTGAGACTACTGACCAATCAGTTCACTGCTGAGTACGGACGAAATGGAAGTTCGGTATTCAATGCCATCACCAAAAGTGGTGGAAACGAGTATCACGGCTCCGGGTTCTGGTTCTACAACGGCAATGCTCTCAATGCCTGTAGCAACACAAACAAGGCGGCTGGTTTCTGCAATCCGAATGCGATCGATCCTTCGTTGAGAAAATCGCCTTTTAGGGTTGAGAACCAGGTCGGTGGAACAATCGGCGGTCCGCTGCACCTTCCCAGTTTCGGCGAAGGTGGTCGTTCTTACATTGATGGTAAAGACCGGACCTTCTTCTTCTTCTCAGTGCAGCGTTGGTACGACCGGCAACTCGGTACAGGTGCAACATTGCGTGGGGCCCCGACTGAAGCCGGTCGTCAAGTCCTACAATCGGCTGTTGGCAACCGTCCGCAAGTTGCCGCGTTACTTAGATTCCTGCCGGCCGCGCAAACGCCTATTGGAACCTCGGCAACGTTCGTCGCCAATGGACAGACTTTTAGTGTGCCGCTCGGTTCATTAACCGGCGCAACCTCGTTCTCGTTCGACGATTGGCAAACTTCGTTTCGCGTAGACCACCGCTTGAACGAAAAGCACAGTCTCAACGGACGTTACATCTATCAAGACGGAGATACGAACGGCATCGGATCGCAAGTCACGCCTCCGGGCTTCTCTTCAAAACAGGTCGCGCGCAATCAAGGCGTCAACCTGGCTCTCACCAGCGTCCTGACTCCGAAACTTGTGAACGAATGGCGTGGTGCTTATTTGAGGGCTGCCTCGAACACACAAGCGCTCGATCCCAGTGCAGAAGACATTCCGTCGATTGAAATCACAGAACTCGGGTTGGTTGGCTTTAATGCAGCAACTGACCGAACAGGCATCGGCTTAGGTGTGAACCTGCCTCAGTTCTCTTTCCGGAACACATACCAGATGCAGGACAACATCTCGTACACAACCGGGGGTCATGCATTCAAGTTCGGGTTTGATATTCGAAGGAATCAACTGAAACAGCTCTTCAAACCGACGACCCGTGGACGATTGCAGTATTCCAGCTTGAATCGTTTCGTGAACGACGTGGCTCAGTCGTCAACAATCAATAAGGATCTGCAGGGGGTTGCCGAGGTGCTTCATCTTGACTGGCACGACTTCTTCTTCTACGGGCAGGATGAGTGGAAGATCAGACCAAACTTCACGTTGACTTATGGTCTGCGTTACGAAATTCCCGGTCAGCCAATTCAAGACCTGGTTGATTTCAATGCTCCAGTGCTGGCGGCTGCGGGAAATGATCCTCGCTTTAGAGTTGGACCAATTCCCGATCGCGACATCAATAACCTTCAGCCCCGCATTGGTTTCAACTGGAACCTGCGGACTGACAGCGATGGAATCGTCGGTTTTGTGACCGGCGGTGACAAATTAGTGCTACGCGGTGGTTATGCGCGGACTCACGATTACACCTACACCAACATCGCGTTGAATATCTGGAGCGCGTTCCCGTTCGTCGCGGCCTTCATCTCACCAACGGCACCAATCACGCTGCCCGGTGAAACTGCTTCCAGCAACGGGGTGACGAGTGCCTTTGCTAATTTGAACAACCCACCAATCGATCCGAACGCGTTTGCACGAACAGTTGTCTCAGAAGACTTCGACTCACCCACCTACGATTCGTATAGTTTCGAAGTACAGCGTGAGTTCTCTCGCGATGTAATTCTTCGAGTTGGATACGTAGGTTCGAAAGGGACCAGGCTGTTTCAAACACTCGACGGCAACCCTCGACTGCCGTTCTCGACCGTTCGAGTTGATCCTACTCGGAATGTCATTCGATTGCGGGCCAACTCAGGCTCCTCAATCTATCATTCGATGCAGGTGAGTCTGGACAAACGCCTTAGCAGTAACTTCAGCGCCGGCGTCTACTACACCTGGAGCTCATTCATCGATGACGCGTCTGAGATCTTCAATCCGTCGAGCGGTGAAGTTGCTGTGTCGCAAGACTCCTTCAATCGTCGAGCTGATCGAGCGCGGTCCACCTACGACAGGCCGCATCGGTTCAGCGGTAACTTTGTTTATGAGTTGCCGTACTTCAACGATCAGAAAGGTTTCTTAGGACACATTCTTGGCGGTTGGCAGGTGAACTCGTTCTTCACTTTCCAGAGTGGAGCACCGTTTACTGTGCTTAACGGCTCTGATCCGACCGGTGCCTTAAGTGGTATTGCCGGACTGGTAGGCGATGCGATCCGTCCGAACGTGATTACCGATCTTCCTATTTCTCAAATGTCCATCGAAGAGTTGTTCGGACAAAGAGCGACTCTTTTCAGGGCGCTGCGAGGAGCGGCATTTGGTGAACGCGTTGGCAATGCAGGAAGGAACATTCTACGGGCTGATGGTATCAACAACATTGATTTCGGTCTTGTGAAGAACACTCGACTGGGCGAGAACCAGCGACTGCAACTTCGTGCCGATTTCTTTAACGCTACCAACACTCGCAACTTTGGAATACCGGATGGTCGTGCTTTCTCAACGAGCGGCGCGCCCAATGCGGCCTTCCTTAACCAGTGGAGTACTAACGGCGGTAATCGTCGTGTTGTGGTTGGATTGAGGTACGTTTTTTAACTTCAGTCGAATCACTTAAAGTGGAATGGGCTGAAGGTTCGCTTTCGGCCCATTTCCACTATTCAAGAGGTTTGGCGCAAAAGGATGCTGGTCCATCACTCCTCGCCGCTGCTGGTTGGCCTAGTGGCAATCGTGTGCTCGTTCATTCCAGCTCAGCAGGTCACGGAAGTCCCGGACATTAAAGTCATGAAATTCAGTTGGGCCAAGGTGAGAGTCGGTTGGGAACGTGATCCCTTTGGCGGGGCTGTTGAAAGTTACGACGAGATGCGCAGTCGCTCAAGAAACGAGAAGAGAATTGAAGATGCCAAGAAGGGTGGCAGTGCGACCGAAATCGACAAGGTGAAAAGAGAGGCA
>DATBMP010000364.1:0-2947 GCA_036554845.1 Pyrinomonadaceae bacterium | reverse complement strand
TCGGTGCCGTGGGCGAACCCGTACGAAAAGAATGGGGCTTGAGTGATGGCGCGTTGGGCGCGCTCGGAACCGCATTCACTCTTCTCTACGCACTGGTTGGCGTTCCTCTGGGAAGGCTCACGGATCGCATGGGAAGAAAGTGGATTCTTTCCGCCGGCGTACTTGTTTGGAGTGTGATGACCGTCGCGTCCGGGCTGGCCCAAAACTTTCGGCAACTCTTCGCCGTCAGGTTGCTGGTTGGAGTCGGCGAAGCGTCTTGTGCACCTGCTGCTACCTCATTAATTGGAGACTTGGTTCCGCCCTGGCAGCGAGCGAAAGCGCTTTCGATCTTCATGCTTGGTTTACCGGTGGGCATTGCACTGAGTTTTGCTGTCAGTGGGACCATTGCCCGTTCTTACGGGTGGCGGGCAGCTTTCTTTGTGGCTGGCCTACCGGGCTTAATCTGCGCGATCGCCATGCTCTTCGTAAAAGAGCCGGCGCGCGGCGCAACTGAAGTGAGCAATGTAGGTGCCGATAAACGAGAGGGATCCGCATATCGAATCGTCCTGGCAACACCGACAATGCGGTGGCTAATCATTTCCGGCGCGTTACACAACTTCAACATGTATGCGATCGGCGCCTTCATTACTCCATTTCTCATGCGTTATCACGCGGTCGACATTCGTGGGGCTAACTTTATTTCGATGGTGGTCTACGGATTGACGGGCACTATTGGTCTCATCTGCGGTGGCATCGCGGCTGACGCGTATTTAAAAGGTCGGCCAAATGGAAGACTGATCGTTGGCACCGTTGCCATTCTGTTCTCGATTCCCTTCCTCGTTCTTGCGCTTTCAAGGCCTCGCGGCGACACGTTGGGCTTCATGGTGATGATGGGGATGGCGTGTGCGGCAATGTATGTTTACTACTCGACAGTCTATGCGACGATCCAGGATGTCACCGAACCTTCACTGCGCGGAACGGCGATGGCGATCTACTTCTTTGCAATGTACCTGCTGGGAGCGTCACTTGGACCATACGGCACTGGGCTTTTGAGCGACATCTTCACCACGCGAGCGGCGGAAGCAGCTGGTGTAGTCGGCGCTACACAACAGGCACTCGAGCCATTTCGCGCCGAAGGTTTGCATTCGGCAATGTATGTGATTCCGGTTCTGAGCGTGTTGTTGGCGCTGGTCCTTTTCATGGCGTCGCGTACGGTGAAGCGTGACGTTGAGAACCTTCAGACGTGGATGGGATCGCGAGGATGAATTATTGACGATTGACGATTGACGATTGTCGATTGACGATTGTTCTTTGCCCGCGAGACATAAGTGAGAGGTGTCTGGTTTCTTCGCAATTGGCAATTGGCAATCGACAATCTTCAATCGTCAATCGGCAATCGACAATCTTCAATCGTCAATCGTCAACCCCTCCCCCTTGCCAACCGACTCCACAATAATGGTATTACTAGGATCAGAAGTTCACCCGTCGAGGAGGTTCCCCCATGCAACGAACTGCTCTGCTATTGACGATTGTCATCACACTGCTGATCGCGCCTCGAGCAATTGCCGCGCAAAGTCCATCAGACGAAATTATGCTGGCCGAGGGTACTGCTGTAAGCGTAATCACTGCGCAGGCCATCACTAGTAAGGATGCGAAACCCAACGATCCCGTAAATTTCACGGTCAATGAAGATCTTGTGATCAATGGACAGGTCATCGTGCGCAAGGGTACGCCTGCAATCGGAAGCGTAATTAATGCCGAGAAGGGTGGCTACATGGGCAAGTCTGGCAAACTTGGCATTCAAGTCGAGTCCACTCAAACTGTAGATGGAAAACCGTTGAAGCTGCGAGCCGCGAAAGGCGGTGAAGGAGATGATAAGACCTATAGCACGACCGCACTCTCCATGATCAGCCCGCTTTTTCTTTTCAGAAAAGGTGGTGAGGCAAGAATCGAAGTCGGAACTCCAGTAACCGTTTACGTTGCTGAGGAGAAGCGGTTCCGAGTCGAAGGCCATAGCCTTGTTGCAGTCGTCACTGAAACGAGGGTTAATGCCGATGCTCCTGAGGCCACTGTTTACATCTACCGCCCGAAGAAGATGATGGGCCGAGGTCTCGAACCTTCAGTCTTCGTTGACGGCACCGAGTTGGCGCGAATGGACAATGGACGTTACTTCGCGCTGAAAGTAAAACCGGGGAAACATATCATTCACATGACCGATGATAATAAAGGGTATGCAGTGGACATGGGTCCGGGACAGACTTACTACTTTCGCATTGGGATCGAGGCAGGCATGTGGAAAGGCCATGGCAAGATCACTCTGGACGAACCGGCGCGTGCGATCGCAGAGATCAAGAAGATCAAGTTTATTGGTCAGGACAAAATTAAAGCGCCTTCAATGGTGATCGAACTCTCACCGCAATAGCGTAAACAAAACAATGACCCACAAAATCACCCGAACCAACGCTGAAGAAGTCTCTCGCATCGTTGGTTCGGGTATTTTCGTGGATCGGCATTGCACAAAGTCTTTAGGTACGGCTCGGCCGCACCCTTGCGGTAAGCCTGCGGCTTACCGTTAGTCCAACTCAAATATCAGGCTATGCCTAAACTGTTCCATCTTTGAGGCATAGCCCCGATCAAAAAATATGAAGGGTCGGTAAGCCGCAGGGCTTACCGCAAGGGGGCGGCCGAGCCGGAACTCGAAAGAAGACTTTTTGAGCAAAGCGTCGGATCCGATTAAAGTTACTTTTGTGCGGTGCTTGTCTGAACACCATCACGCAGCGCAATCTGCCCCTTACGAGAGAAGTTGATCGACTCGCCCAGAATCCGCGCTGCCTCCTGTGGCGCATGGAATCCGTTTGAATTTTCTGACTCAATGAAATCCACATAGAACTGCGCCTTGCGCTGAAAATCCTGCGCCGCTGTTACAGAAGCATCGTTTCGTCCGGCATCTCTCGCGGACTTGATGTCA
>DATBMP010000361.1:0-16022 GCA_036554845.1 Pyrinomonadaceae bacterium | reverse complement strand
CCACCGCACTCCAAAAGATATGCGCCAAATCGTAACAACCAGAAATGGTGGTGTAGAAGTTCTGGAAGTGCAGGATCGTCCCGAGTTGCACGCCGCTAATGATCAGGTTGTCATCGCAGTTAAGGCAGCTGGATTGAACTTCGCGGACATACTTGCTCGCCAGGGCCTCTATCCCGATGGACCACCAAAACCTTGTGTCATGGGTTACGAAGTTTCGGGCGTGGTCCAATCTGTCGGCCCTGACGTTGATCCATCTATCGTCGGACAGCCCGTTGTTGCGCTGACCAGATTTGGCGGTCAGGCTGAGCAGGTCGTTGTGCCGGAAGGCCAGATTTTTGAGAAATCAGAATCGCTTAGCTACGAGCAGGCGGCTGCGCTACCGGTCAATTATTTAACCGCCTACGCATTGCTGGTTGTAATGGGAAGCTTGCAAGCGGGCGAGTCGGTCTTGATTCACAATGCTGGCGGCGGTGTCGGTTTGGCAGCGCTCGACATCGCCAAGAAGATTGGCGCTGTGACTTATGGAACTGCGAGTCCTTCAAAACACCAGTTTCTGAAAGAGCGTGGTTTGGACCATCCAATCGACTATCGCAATCAAGACTGGTTTCCAGTGCTGATGGATCTGACAAATGGACGTGGCGTTGAGTTAGTGATGGATCCGATCGGCGGAGCTCATTGGAAGAAAAGCTACCGCGCCTTGCGACATACTGGACGGCTGGGAATGTTTGGATTTTCAACCGCTTCTGCCAATGGTCTAAAGGGCAAGTTAGGGCTGCTGAAGGTCGCCGTACAGACGCCCTGGTTTCATCCGTTTGGGTTGATTAACAAAAACCGGGGAGTGTTTGGTTTGAACCTGGGCCACCTGTGGCATGAACCCGAAAAGGTCTCGAAATGGGTGGAAGTTCTGCTGGGTGGAATTGAGAATGGTTGGATTCGACCTCACGTCGATCGCAGTTTTTCGTTTGGAGAAGTACGCGCCGCCCACGCTTACATGGAAAGTCGTCGGAACATTGGCAAGGTTGTGCTGGTTCCTTAGCTCACGAATAATCACGGCCCGGTTGGGTCTTGATGACAATGACCGAGATGATTGTTGAGTAAACCAGTCCGAGAATCACCGCCCCCAGCACCAATCCTGCGAACGCGCCGGCAATGACCTGCCACATTGGTTGACCGGGCTGTTGTTGGTGGGCAATCATGCCCGGCCCCATCAACGCAATCTGAAGCAGCAAGAAGATGCTCGTCGTTACTGCATAAACAAGAGCAATCGCGACACCCGTCTTGACCCCTGTTTTGAAACTCAACGTGCCTCCGCGTTCAGCCTGTTTTGCCTTAATCCCCAACGCGATGCCGACGATCTCGGCGAGATTAAAGAAGATACCGGCGCCGAGACTATGGACCAGCGCAGCAGGGTCTGGCTGAATCCAATGCGCCAGAAGCAGCCACACCACGACAGCGGCAGTGATTAGCAGTCCATACTTCAGTGCGATGCTCATCGTCGCTCTATTCCCAGGCAGGTTTCGATTCACTTTGCGCCTCTTGCCAGTACGGAGCCCAGGCCAGCGTAAACAACTTAACCGCTATATTCGCTTTGGTCGGTTTCAAACTGACGGTCTCGAGAACTTCGTTCAGCGGGTCAAACGATTGTTCAAGGGTCGCAATTTCCGCTTTGAATTGGTCGTTAAGTTCTGTTTGGCGTCCGAGGATGACCTGCAAACTCTCGTGCGCACGATCGACGTCTTCGGCCTCCTTTTGCGAGCGACTCGCGCTGCGGGCTGCGGTAGTTGCTCTTCCCAGCGTAGTCAGACTTAGTTTCTTACGTCCCAGAAAGGAAGACAGAATCGTAGCTCCAAAGGAGATTGCAGTTTGGGTCTTCTGTGATTGAGCTTGCTCTTTTTCACGTTGAACAGCTTGTTCGGCTCGCAGTCTACGATCTTCGAGAGCTGCGAGCTTGGGCGCGTACTTTTGACGTAGCTTTTCTACCGCTTCGTCTCGCTTCTCGTGCGCCAGCTGCTGCAGGCGAACTCGAAAGTCTCGCTCAGACTCCCCGCCATTGGATAGGACGTCCAGACTCGCACTTTGAAGCAGGTCGAGCTTTTGGTTTCGGTATATCCAGGCAGCAAAATCTTTCTTCCACTTTTCAAAACTGGCGGCCTTACTTGCGGCAACCGGCAGTTCACCGAACTGTGCGCCGTCGACGGGAGTTGTTTCAAGATCTGAAACAGCGATGTCTACAGCAAAGGCACGGTCCCAATCGACCGGCAACACTCCATCACCAATTGGCGCCAGCAGAGTGACTGTCTCACTGAGGTCGATCCGCTTGTTGCTGAAACGAACTTCGGCGGAACCAAGAGCCATCGGCCGGTACACGGGGGGCTTTCCGCTTGAGCCTCTAACAGGAATAAACAGTTCGCTGATGTCCGGCGGTAGGACCGGTCGCGAAGATTGTGCATTCACTGGAGCAGTTGCCGAAGCTGATTGAGGTGCTGGAGTTCCAGCGGTTAGTGCCGCTTTAGCCTTCTCCGTTTTCAATGGATCCATTAGTGACTTGATCTGGGTACGTGTAAGTGGACCACGGAGGTAAGACATGGCCCAACGACTCTCGAACACTTCAGTTTCATCTTCGTGAACGTTGTTCATGAGAAAGATGCGACTACCCAGTCCCGCCAGAGTCTGCTCCATTTGTTGGCGATCAAACTTCTGTCCTGATCCGGCGGCGATACCTTCAAGTCCTTCCAGGACACGTGCCTTGTCGCGTTCAGTCTGCAATCTTCCAATGAACCACGTGCCTGCGTTTGCGAGACCCTTGTAATCGAGATCGACCGGGTTCTGTGTAACGAGTAGAACACCCAAGCCAAATGCCCGACCTTGTTTGAGCAAAGTGATCAGCGGCAATTTGGATGGCGGATTAGCCACGGGCGGAAAGTAGCCGAAGATTTCATCCATATAGACGATCGCGCGTAAGCTGGTTGTGCCTGACTGCATTCGCATCCAGCCCAGAATCTGATTCAACAGCAACGCAACAAAGAACATGCGTTGACTATCGCTCAGATGTGCGATCGAAAAGATTGCGACGCGCGGCTTTCCACCTGGCGCGTAAAGAATGTTCTGTATATCGAGCGACTCGCCTTCCATCCAACTACTAAACCCGGGCGCAGCGAGAAGATTGTTGAGAGTCATTGCGAGTTCGAAACGATCTTTGGCAGGAAAGAAAGAATCAAGATCTAGAACCCCGATTCTGGTCATCGAGGGCGACTGAATCTGTTGAATCAGCGCGGCGATATCCAGATCGCGTCCCTCGTTCCATTCACGCGACAAGATGTTTGAGATGAGGATGTGTTCGCGACTCTTCAATGGATCGGCATCGATGCCGAGCAGCCCGAGAAGACTGGTGACTGTTGTGTTAACACGTTCCGTCATCAACTCAGTGTCTTCGCGCAAAACCGCCGGTGGCGCTGCAAACGACTTCAGAATCGATACTGGAAAGCCCGCATTGCTGCCAGGCGTGTAGATTCGAAAGTCTGCGGCGTTGCGTAGCTTTGCGATTCTGGCGCTGTCCTGGCCCCAATCGCTCAAACCCTTGCGCCAAAATTCGGCTTGCTGCACAGCGAACTGTTCAGGCGTTAGTCCTTTCTTCGCCGCATCTTCGGCGTTGATCCAAGGCGCGAAATCAGCTGGAGCAAGATCGGGAAACGTGAGCATCAGGTTCGCCAGGTCGCCTTTCGGATCGATCACGATCGAAGGGATGCCATCGATCGCTGCCTCTTCCAGGAGCGCGATGCAGAGTCCGGTCTTACCGCTTCCGGTCATGCCCACGCACACACCGTGGGTGACCAGATCTTTGGAGTCGTACAAGAGGATGCCGGGCTTGGGTGTTTTTGTTTGAAGATCGAAAGGGCGTCCGAGATAGAACGCGCCGAGCTTTTCAAAGTCATCCATGCGGGAGATGGTAAATGGTGAATGGCGAATGGTAAATGGGTGCGGACAAGTTTCAGGTTGGGAGATGTCTCTGCGTCCTCAGCGACTCTGCGATCTCTGCGCTTCCTGGTCTAGTGTCTGGAACCCAATGAGTTGAGGAAGCAGTTAACGCAGAGATCGCAGAGCCGCTGAGAAGGCCCATCCGTTTTAGATTGCTGAAATGCCAAAGTGTTCTTTCAACAGCGTTGAGTACTCTTCATTGTCCCGCACCTCGCGTTCGTGACGTTCGCCGCTCGCAAGGGTTGTAATGAGACGCATGTCGCTCAAAGTTATCCGACCCTGACGAGTGGCGATCGTGCAGACTCGCTTTCGGGTGAAGTGCGATTGTGGCGAGGTTTGATGAAAGTGACACATGCCGGCGTAGTCTGAAAAATTAAAACCTCGTAACGTGAATTGATACTGAGCTTGCCAGTCGCCTTCAAAGTTACGCTGCAACAGTTTCAAATGATCGTTGTCAGAAACAATTCGATAGGCGCGTTCACCTTGAAGCTGGTCGCCGAGCTCATCAAGCAGAAGCGGCTCGCGAAACGAATCGCCAAAGCCCACATCGACAAGCCAACGCTGGTCCAAAGTCACCATTAACGTCATGTGATCGAAATCTGGCCCCAGCTCGCCCTCCGAATTAAAGACCCCGGCAGAAAGCATCGTTACGTCGAAACCCAGAGCGCGCAACAATGCCGCGAACAAACCATTCAACTCATAACAGAACCCACCACGACGCCTGTTAACAACCTTTTCGAATAGCGCCTCGTCATTGAGAACAATCGGTTGTCCGGTGTGAATACTTAGATTCTCGAATGGCACCGTTTCAAGATGGGCCAGTTGAAGGGCGCGCAACGTTTCTGCGCTTACGTCCATTGGGCCATCGTAATTGATTCGTTGAAGATAAGCTGTTGTGTCCATCGAACCGCGTCACTCGATCCTAATAGTCTTGATGTTGACGAATTCGCGGATGCCAAACTCGCCAAGTTCACGTCCAAAGCCAGAATTTTTGACCCCTCCAAACGGTAGACGAGGATCCGAAGCAACCATGCTGTTGATAAAAACCTGGCCGGCTTCGATTTCATTGATAAAGCGCTCACGTTCGCGCTCGTCATTGGTCCACGCGGCAGAGCCAAGTCCAAACGTCGAGTCATTGGCAAGCGCGATTGCTTCATCGATCCCTTTTACGCGAAAGAGTAAAGCCACTGGTCCAAACACCTCTTCGCAGTAGACTGGCGCATCTTTGGAGATGCCAGCAAGAACCGTGGGCGCATAAAAGTATCCGGGCCGCTCAAGTCGAGCACCACCTGTCAAGATTCGCGCACCGGCGGCGACCGATTTCTTCACTTGATTATCGAGGTCCTCGAGAATCTGTTCGGTAGCCAAAGGACCAATGTCGGTAGATTCCTCCAATGGATCGCCGACCTTTAGCTTCTTCATTTCACCGACAAATAGATTTTCGAAGTCGTCATATGTTTCGTCTGCAACGATGAAACGTTTCGCAGCGATACACGATTGCCCGTTGTTGATAGTGCGTGCTTTGACGCCCGTGCTGGCAGCTCTTTGCAAGTCGGCGGAGGGCATCACTATGAATGGATCGCTTCCCCCCAGTTCGAGTACGGTTTTCTTGAGTTCTTTTCCGGCGATACTTGCGACGCTGCGTCCAGCGGGTTCACTGCCTGTGAGCGTAGCGGCTTTAACTCGATTGTCTTCGAGGATGTTCTTTACCTTATCGGAACCGATCAGCAACGTTTGGAACGATGCTTCCGGAAATCCGGCGCGCCTGAAAATGTCTTCGATCAACAACGCGCACTGCGGGACATTGGAAGAGTGTTTGAGTAAGCCCACATTACCTGCCATCAAAGCGGGAGCGGCAAAACGGAAGACTTGCCAAAAAGGAAAGTTCCACGGCATTACAGCCAGCACTGGCCCAATCGGCTGAAAGCGCACGAAGCTCTTCTGCGCGTCGGTTTCGATCAGTTGGTCTGCCAGATGGTGCGGTGCATTCTCGGCATAGTAACGACAGACCCAGGCGCATTTTTCAGCTTCACCAATCGCCGCCTTGATTGGTTTGCCCATCTCGATGGTCATCAACCTTCCGATAGATAGTTTCTCGGATTCCAGAATCTCTGCGGCGCGGAGCATCATCGGCGCGCGTTCGGCGATTGATGTATGGCGATAGACTGCGAATGTGTCCGCAGCTTGTTGCAGTTTCTGATTTAGCTGGTCGTCGTTGAGTTCCTCAAACGACTTGATAGTTTCGCCCGTGGTGGGATTTATCGTAGCGATCGACATGTGATCCCAGTCTCCCGTTCTCTTTGCCGTCTGTTAGAGTTGGCTATTGAATGGATTTTACGCCGCGAGGGTTTGAGATGCCACGGGGCATCGGTCACTCGTGGTTTAATAGACGCTTCTCATAACAATCAGGGAGGCTTCTTAAGGTGCTCGACAAATTTGGCATTGCAGCTGCCTTGCAAGAGATTGCCAGCTTGCAGGAATTAAAAGGTGGCGACAATCGATTCAAGGCGCGGGCCTATCGCTCAGGGGCGCGGGCCATCGCGGGCTACTCAGGCGACATCGGCGAGGTCATCACGCAGAACGAGTTAACCGGCATTCGCGGAATCGGAAACGCGTTGGCTTCACAAATTACCCAGCTCTACACAACCGGAAAGTCTTCTGTACTCGAAACCTTGCGAGAGGAGTTTCCTCCCGGAGTGCTCGAACTAACCGCAGTACCCGGGTTGACCTTAAGCAAGATTCGAACACTACACGAAGCACTCGGAATCACATCTGTTGACGAGTTGAAAGCTGCTGCTGAGGCAGGGCTCCTGCGCAACGTAAAAGGCTTCGGGCCCAAGACCGAGCAATCCTTACTTCAGTCGATCAGGGACAATTCGAAACGAGCTTCGACCAACAGGCGTCTGCATATGCACCTGGCAGATCGAATTGCGGTTCCGGTGCTCGAATATCTGCGGACGCATCGTGGGTGTGAAGATGTGAGCATCTCTGGATCGCTACGCCGCCGAAAAGAGACTGTCGGCGTCATTCGGATCACAGCAGCTGCGAAGAAGCCCGGGGCGTTGATCGATCACTTTCTGCGCTTTCCCTTGATCGTCAGGACCGAAGAGCAGGGAGACACAACTTGTACTGTCGAATTGCTTGAAGGCGCGCGAGTTTCGCTGACCGTAGTGTCAAAGGATCGCTTTCCGATGGCTTTGTGGGCCACGACCGGAGCAGTGGCCCACGTCGCGCGTGTGCAGCAGTTTGCCGTGCAAAGGAAGATCAAACTGGATATTGAGAACTTTGTCGCATCGGGCCGAGCACTGCGATCGGAAGCCGACCTCTATAAACGTCTCGGGATGCAGTTCATCCCACCTGAACTTCGCGAAGATGTTGGTGAGATTCAAGCAGCGCTGACAGGAAAGCTACCCGAAGACTTAATAGCGCTCGAGGACATTCAAGGCATGGTCCATTGCCATACTACCTACTCGGACGGGGTCAACTCCGTAGCAGAGATGGCCCAGGCGGCTGATGCGATGGGAATGAAGTATTTGACGATCACGGACCATTCGCCGACCGCTTTCTACGCCGGTGGCGTCAAACCGGATCGTCTTAAGCAACAGTGGGACGAGATCGATGAGGTGCAAGAGACTGTAAAGGTCAGATTACTAAAGGGCACTGAGTCGGACATTCTTGCTGACGGCTCCTTGGATTATCCGGACAACATTCTCGAGAAGTTTGACGTGATCGTCGCGAGCATCCACTCCCGCTACAAGATGAATGGCGAGCAGATGACGAAGCGAATTCTGAAAGCGATGCGTCAGCCGGTGTTCAAGATCTGGGGGCACGCCCTCGGCCGGCTGATCGAACGCCGTCCACCGTTTGAATGCGACGTCGAAAAGATTCTCGATGCGATTGCGGAATCTCGTGCGGCGGTCGAGATTAACGGTGATCCGTATCGTCTAGATCTCGAGCCGCGCTGGGTTCGTGAAGCACGGAAGAGAAAGATCCGGTTCGTGGTCTCTGTTGATGCGCATAGCACGGGCGCACTGAACAATGTGAGATACGGAGTCAGCATCGCGAGAAGGGGATGGGTTAGAAAAAGCGAAGTATTGAACACCCGCGGCGTCAAACAGTTCATGACCGCAGTTCGCCCGACCGATTAACGACTAAGTCTCTTCACTAAACACCAAAACGTAACCATTGGGATCCTTTACTTCGAACTCAGTTTGACCATAGAGTTGGCGATGGAGGGGTTGAATGACTTCGACTTTGTCTCGAACGGCTTCGTAAATGTCCTTCACTTCCGTTACCCGGATGTACGCGTCCCAAACTCCGCCCGGTCTAAGCTGGTATAAGTTTGGTTTGGCATAGCCTTCCACTCGCTGGAGCATTATCTCGACCTCATCTCTTCGAAGGATGCAGAAAACAAAGGGAGATTTTGCTGGAAAAGGATCGGCGCTAAAAGCGAAGTGCTGCTCGTACCACGCCATCGTCTCTTCAATGTTCGCCACAGCAAAACAGGGAGTTACAGCTTCGCAATAAGCCATCGTTTCATCCTTCCTATTGGGATTCCGCTTGCTCGCCACCTTCAGGTCCATAGAAGATGACCCAAACTGCCAGGTCGTCGGTAAAGTTCTCGAATCGGTGGACCACTCCGGCCGCCGCGAATAGTAAGTCAGTTGGTCCAAAAGTTTGTCGCGTGTCGCCGCAAACAAACTCACCACTTCCGGTAGCGACGAAGTAGATCTCATCACGCGTATGGGGCCCCTGCGGATCGGTACCTCGCGGCGCATAAATCTCGACCAGGAGGGAACAGTGACTGAAGATCGTGATGAAGCGCTTGTCGCCATCCGGCAGGCGCGATAACGCGTCAGTTAAACCCAACCGTGCACAATTGTTCTCGCTCATGATTCGCTTCCTTTTGCTCTATTGGACCGAAGAGGCCGTTCCCAACCAGTTACATTTCCGCAGCCTGTTTCCTCGCGTACTTTCAAACATTCTGATCTCTTCAGCAAAAATAGTTTGCGATTTCTGGCGATCTTCATCGTGGCCAATAAAACTCGCGTCGCCACGCAGACTCCTGAAACTTGCCTTTAACACGCGCGCTGCTGTCGGAATCTTCTCGCGCAGTTCATCCTTCAGATCTACGACGTATACCAACGTTCGCTTTTTCAGTGGAACCAAGGTTCGAAATGCGATTCCGGCCGTGTCCAACAACTTCGAAAGGGTCCGCAAATTCCGTAGTTGAGGATAGAGGATGTACAGGCGCGCAGTTCCGTTCGGGTTCTCGCGAAAGTAGAGAACGGCTTTCTGACGCGCATGCTTTCCCAGAGTCGCAACTGCGTAGCGCATTCTGGCGTTGTCGGTCGAGGTTTTGAACAGCGTCGAGTTTTCTGCACCGTCAGACCAACTCCCGATCGATGAAAGCACAAGCGGATTGAGTCGCGTCTCACATCCCACTCGCCGAACCTGGGCTATCAGCGCAGACTGTTCTCGCGAGTTGAGTTTTCGAATAGCCTCGTCGAGCGAGAGGTTTTCTTCAATGTTTGGACTGACAAAGCCGTAGCTTGTGGCGGCGACATCAGTGCGTGTGGACTTGTTCTCTTGCGCCTGCGCCGGCACATTGAGAAGGATGATGAAGAGTAATATTTGAAGTGGGTGATATCTTCTTTCAAGCATACGCGCTATTTATTCCACGGAAGTTTGGCCCTGGCGGCATACTTCGCATTCAGTTTTTCCAAACGCGATTCAAATGCGACCATTGCTTGTTGCGGTGATATCTGAGTTTGTGAAAACGATGTTCGCTGAACCCAATGGTCCCAGGACTCTAGTACTTTCGCATGCGCCCCACCCTCAGTGTGAACCTGTGCCGACACAATAAGTAGTCTCTTTTCCAGTTCGCGTGCTGCTTCTCCTGGTTTGGACTGCAGCCGTTTCAGCAAAGTCACATCATCCGATCGGACTATCCCCTTCTTGAAAACAAAACTGAACAGAGTTGCCGCACTCTTCGTCAATCCTTTCATCTGCCATTCCGATTTTGAACTTCCAACGCTCACTAATTCGGACCACAGTTGTTTGTGGACCCAGGTGACCTTTCCGGAAACCAACTTCGTTAGCAGCACATCTTTGTGATCGTCCAATGCCTCGTTTACTTCAAAAATGATTTGTGCCTTCGGGTGGGACCACCATGAGCTGCGCAAGGGTTCACCTGCGATCAAGGAACAAACACTGGGCAGCAGCGGGTCGGATTCGAGTAAGAAACCGTATGCTTCAATTCTTGCAAGAACCAGTTTTAATGATTTCCCGACAACTGTTTTCACGTCGCGCATAGTACCTTAGAATTTGGACGTTCTTAGAATTCCTCACAGGAGAAATCCAATGAATCCCAAAGACCTCATCGAGTTCGTAAATGATCCTCAATTCATTCCCGGAATCTACAACTACTGCGATCGCTGGTGCGAAAGATGTGCATTCAGCAATCGTTGCTCGGTTTACGCGATGGACGATGAACGGCCGGAGAATCCGGAAGCACGTGACCTGTCAAACAAGCAATTCTGGACCAAACTGTCGTCGATCTTTCAGCAGACAAAGCAACTGATTGAATCGTGGGCCAAGGAGCATGACGTGGATCTAAGCGCGGTTGAGGAAGATTTTGATTACGGCAGCTACGAAAAGCAACGGAAGGATGCACGCGCACACCCTTTGTGCGTTGCTGGTGAAGCATATGCCTTCGCGGTAAGCAGATTCTTTGATAATGACTTTCCCGAGCTAAAGACTGGCGCCAAACCGATACCAGCAGGCGATGAAAGCGAAGACGATAATCAGACAGACGCGCTGGCGGTGATTAACTGGTATCAGTTCTTGATTGCGGTGAAGACAATGCGTGGCGTTTTGTCGCGAATCAGAGAGGAGGAGGGCGAACATTTTGAAGATATGCCTAAGGACTCGGACGGTTCCATTAAGGTCGCGTTGATTGGAATTGACAGGTCGATCGCAGCATGGCGCTTGCTGCAATTGTCGCGACCTGAGTTCAGCGATGCGATCATGCCTTTACTGTTACAGTTAGAGCGCCTACGCGTGGATACTGAAGCAGAATTTCCGCTCGCGCGCGAGTTTGTTCGCGCTGGATTTGATGAGCCAGAAATGGCGATGACAATTAATTGAGTCTCAAACAGGAAAATGAAAGATTGCTTGTTCTGCCAGATCGTGGCCGGCACTCTGCCAGCTCAGATAGTATTTGAGGACGAAGATTCAGTTGGTTTTTTGGATCATCGTCCATTGTTTCCCGGCCACGTTCTATTGGTGCCCAGGAAGCACCTTGAAGTGCTGCCCGATTTACCAGCGCGTGACGTAGAAAGATTCTTTCAGAATGTTCAACTACTCTCGCGGGCCGTCGAAATCGCGTTGGAGGCTGAAGGCACCTTTATCGCGATTAATAATCGAGTCAGTCAAAGTGTTCCGCATCTTCACGTGCATGTAGTACCCAGGCGAAGAAAGGATGGTCTGAAGGGTTTCTTCTGGCCACGACACAAGTACGAGAGTGATGCGCATTCGATCGCAGTGCAAGAGGCGATTCGTCGGAAAGTAGAGGAGTTGCGCAAAATGAAAAACAAAAACTAACTGTTGAGTACGCAGTACTTTCTTGCACTTCGATCTTTCAAAAAATAGTTCGAACAAATTTTCGAATAATAAAACACTCAAAAATTTGATCTGAATAATGGTTAAGCGTATAAAGCGCGTGTCACGAAGGTTACGGCTTTCGAGACCGACAAAGGGATCGGCAAACGGTGCGGTGACGCCCGTGAGAGAGGAAAGACAGGCGGCTGTTAATCCTATGACGCCCTGAGTCGGAGCCGAAAGGCTCAGCTAGAGAAGGTTGCGAGACTTTCTCGAGCCGTTCGGATCAAAACGAACGGCACCCTTTGGAGAGGACCCGCCGAAGGGAGCAAAAGTAGCTCGACGCAAGTTGAGCTTCGTTGCCGGAACGTAACCGGCGGTGGAGGAAAAGCCACCACAACAAAAACCTATCGGCACCGCATTCGCAAGAATGCGAGAAATGTGAAAACAAATCGTAGTGCTGACCGGAGATTAGCTGACCGCCAGTTGGTTTTCGGTATAAAAATTGGAAGCTTTAGCGTGTACATGCTGGGCTTCCATCCTATAAAAAGCTTCGGCGATTTATAGGAAAACGGATTGCGCTACTGTCAGCTTGCTGGTGGTAGCGCATTTCGTTTTTGGCTGCTGAAAACCTTCCAAATTCCTTTCACTTCACCGACCTTAGAACTACCGATCTCTGATTTTGAGTACCACTAATCAAGACTGCCTTTCACACCTGGAAAGTGCTATAAAGACCCAAACAAGAATCGTTTCAAATACGAGTTCGGAATTCAGCCCACAGTTGTCTCCCCAAGGTCCTAAAGCGGAATAGCCGAGTCGTCTTTAATGAGTTTGTCCATTTCGCTTAATTAACTTGTAAGGACCATTAATTACAGTCTTGTCCGCATCGCACAACGCTTTTAGGAGCTTAGAAAGGAGACAGAAATGACGGAAGCTCGAATGCAGGAGACCCCCAATTACGAACCCGGCACTTTTTGTTGGATTGAGTTAGGCGCGAAGGAGGGGGAAGCTGCCAAGAAGTTTTATACCGAACTGTTTGGTTGGACTTACGAAGACATTCCGGTTGGTCCAAGTGGCGTTTACACAATGCTCAAGCAGGATGGAAAGGAGGTTGGCGCCCTCTATCAAATGCCGGAAGAAATGCTGGCGCAGGGTATGCCGACATTTTGGCTGTCTTACGTGTCGGTTGCTAACGCTGATGAATCAGCGGCAAAGGCGAAAGAACTTGGTGCTACTTTGATCAAGGAGCCATTCGACGTTTTCGATGTTGGGCGAATGGCGGTGATTCAGGACCCAACTGGTGCCGGCTTTGCGATTTGGCAGCCTGGTACTCACAAGGGCGCAGGAGTTGTTAATGTTCCGGTATCACTTTGTTGGAATGAATTAGCGACTAAAGACACCGACAAGGCGGGCAAGTTTTATTCTGGGCTCTTTGGTTGGGAACTGAATCCGCAGCAGATGGAACACATGGTGTACACAATGTTCGTTAATGCTGGTCGACCCGCCGGTGGAATGTATGAACCGACTCCAGAGATGGGAGATGTTCCGCCGCATTGGCTCGCCTACTTTGCTGTGGATGACGCAGACAAGATCGCGGCCAAAGCAACAGAATTGGGTGCAAGAGTTTTTGTTCCTCCAACCGATATTCCGAACATCGGGCGCTTTGCAGAGATTCAAGATCCGCAAGGCGGAGTATTTGCGGTGATCAAATTGAATCCCATGCCGGAATAAGATTTCACCTGGTGCTGGTAATTGAAAAGGGCACGGCACGCCGTGCCCTTAATTTTTGTGTTTAGTCTTATATGCTTAGACCTGTGAGGCCTTCTGCAACATGAAATCGCGTCTGGTCTGGATTCTATTGTGCTGCATCTGGGGCTCGACGTGGTTATTCATCAAGCTCGGTCTTGAAGATCTGCCTCCAATTACATTCGCCGGCATCAGGTTTGTTATTGCCGCGACGATTCTCTTTTCGATCATCGCAATTCGTCAGGTGAAGCTGCCACGGTCCCGAGCTGAGTTGATCTTACTGGCCATCACCGGAGTATTGTCCTTCAGCTTGAACTACGGACTGATCTTCTGGGGTGAACAATATATTTCGTCAGGACTCGCCGCCGTGCTGCAAGCAACAATCCCCGCCTTTGGTTTGGTGATCGCACATTTCTACTTACCGGAAGAGTCGTTAACCTGGGCCAGGATCGCGGGTGTGCTTCTGGGGGTGATTGGAGTGGGAGTTGTCTTCTCGAGTGAACTCACTGTGGCCGGGCCACAAGCGTTGGCGGGTAGTGTCGCGGTGGTGCTCAGTTCAATGTTCGTGGCCTACTCTAACGTTCTGGTGAAAGCTCGAGGAATGAATCTCGATCCTGCGGTGCTTGCTGCAGGTCAAATGCTTTTTGGGTTGATTCCTCTCCTTTTGATTGGTATTCCGCTTGAAGGGAATCCGTTTAACTTTCGTTGGACCACGATTGCCGTGGTTGCGCTCTTCTATTTAGCAATTGTTGGTTCAGTAATAGCGTTTCTTCTCTATTATTGGTTGATGAAGAACATGGATGTAACGAACACCATGTTAATTGCGCTGGTTACTCCGGTCTTTGCGGTGATACTGGGGATGCTTGTATTGGATGAGCGATTGTCATGGCGCACACTTTTGGGCAGCTCAATGATTATGAGTGGAATCGCTTTGATCGTTTTGCGTCCACGTCGAAAACAGTAACTGGCACCAGAGCAGGTTGGGCGTTAACCTCGTGTCGGTAGTGTGATCGGGTAGATACCCTGAAGTTGCGCCCCCAGGTATGCCTCGATCGCCCGTGCCACCAGTGGGGCTTCGGTTGTTGAATAGTACTCCGACAGCCGGCGCAATTGTTGAATCTGATCCGGCAGTAACCAGAAGCCGCCAATCTCTGCACCAAAACAGTTCTGCTGCGCGAGCTCAAGAGCGGTGCGATGGACCACCCGCAAGTATTTTGTCAGTTCGCTTTGTACTTCCACCACGCAATCCCCAAGTGCGAAGCCGAAAAAGCTCAAGTTCGATTGGGCAGAATGCATCGCGGCACAGTTAGGCAATTACCAGGTCGTTATATTTACGAATTAATCCTCGAACCACACCCTGAATTTGAATTCGATCAGGCGTCTTGATGAAGATCGGTTTGAATTGCGGGTTCGCTGGTTCAAGACGAATAAACTCTGGCTCGCGGTAAAACTTCTTCACTGTTGCATAGTTCCCATCAATTAAAGCGACAACCATTTGACCGTTTTCGGCAGTAGTTTGTGAGGCAACAATAATGATGTCTCCATCCTGGATGTTCTCTTCAATCATCGAATCGCCCCGCACCCTCAACGCATAGGTTCTTCCCCGTCCAATCATGTCTCGCGGCGCAGTAACCGTGTCGTGATTAAGGATTGCCTCGATAGGTTGACCAGCGGCAACAGTGCCGAGCAGTGGTATCTCGGTTTCGCTGTCGTCATTGCCTTGTCGAATGAGCTCAATGCCACGACTCACGTTGGGAATCTTCTTAATTAAGCCTTCCCGTTCCAGAGCTGAAAGAATGCTGTGAACACTTGCTGAGGAACTCATCTTAAAGTGCTGACCGATCTCAGCAATCGTAGGCGGCTGTTTATTGACCTCCAGGAATCGCGAAATGAATTCATAGACCTGTTTTTGCCGCACTGTTACCGGCATGTTCGCCCCCTCTCTATTTGGTCTTGTCTTATTTGGTCTTGTTTGGTCTAAATGTTCTGTGCTAAATTTTCGCCTGTCATCGAAAATCAAGCGAATATTACCGAAGGAGGAGTTGGCGAGTCAAGCAGGTTTAAGTTTTTATGACTCGGGCGAGCTTTTTTAGATCGTCGAGAAACTTGCGGTACTCGAGACGACGACTTTCTTCATCTGGCGCACGCAGAATTGAGGAGGGATGGACCGTGGCCATTACATAAGGGGCGAGATTGGATTCGATGAATTTGCCTCGCTCTTTGGTCACTCGAAATTGAGCACCTAAAAGCGCCTGAGCTGCCGTGGCTCCAAGCGCAACAATGATTTCTGGTTTGACAAGAGCAATTTCGGCCTCGAGCCACGGGCGGCAGGCAGAAATTTCTTGCGCGTTGGGTTTTTTATGGATGCGACGTTTACCACGAGGCTCCCATTTGAAATGTTTGACGACATTAGTGACGTAGATCTTTGTGCGATCAATTCCGACTTCTTCGAGTGCGTCATCTAGTAATCGTCCGGCTGGTCCAACGAAAGGTTTGCCAGTGAGGTCTTCTTCGTTACCTGGTTGTTCACCGATTAAGAAAATTTTCGCACGGCGTAAACCGGCGCCGAAAACTGTTTGTGTTCCTCGTTTCCAAAGATCACATGCTTTGCAACCCCGAGCTGCTTGTTGGAGCGAAGTGAGCGACAGTTTCTCAGGAAAGAAATCCTCGGCGGACCCCTCAGATTTTGATTTGCTTCC